>CANFRP010000004.1 GCA_947449535.1 Actinomycetota bacterium
GATACTAGTGAAGGAATTAATCGAAGTCGAAATTCAATAGCTCTCCGGCGCTCATACCTTCGAGAGTTGTGATAACACGCAATCTTTCGTGCGGTGCGAGTTGGAGAATATGTGGAATTCCAATCACTTTCGCACCACTCTCTAGTCCAGCAGTAACCCCGGTTAGCGAATCTTCTAGCACCAAGCATTCCGAGATAGGCACGTTAAGTTGTCGGGCCGCTTTAACGTAACTCTCCGGGTGCGGTTTAGTTTGCTTCACATCATCGCCCGAGATAGCAACATCGAAATATGTAAATGGAAGTGCGCTCAGCGCCGCTCGAAGCAGGCTACGAGGACTCGCAGTAACCAGAGCTAACGGTGTGCCTTGCTGATGAAGTTCATCAAGTAATTCCAACGCACCCGGCATGAAGTTAAGTGATTGCGACAATTTCTCTTCGGTTAATGCGATCAAGGTTTTGGTGAAAAATTCCGGTGTTTCTAAGTCAACTTTTCCTTGCATGTAAATTCCGACTTTGGTAAGTGGCCCTCCCAGGCAATAAACCTGATCATCCCGAGTCCATTCATAACCATAACGAGCCATCAGCTCAGTTTCGGCTGATAACCATTGGGGCTCGGAATCGATCAAAGTCCCGTCCATATCGAAGAGGACCGCAGAAAAGGTCATGTTGCGTTGAAGTATTTAGCTTGAGGGTGGTGCACGATTATTGCTGAGGTCGATTGCTCAGGATGAAGCTGGAATTCTTCAGAGAGTTGAACCCCGATACGCCCCGGTTCTAGCAGCTCGCAAAGTTCAGTTTGTTGTTCTAGATCAGGACAAGCGGGGTAACCAAATGAGTAACGTGACCCACGATAGCCCTGATCAAGAATCGAAGTTAGTTCTGGGGAATCCTCTTTCGCGAATCCCATCTCTTCACGAATTCTGGCGTGCCAATGTTCAGCCAAGGCCTCGGTTAATTGCACCGAGAGCCCGTGAAGCTCCATATATTCACGATAACTATTTGATGCAAATAATTGCGAAATCGCCTCCGACACACTCTGGCCCATGGTGACCACTGTGAATGCAACAGTATCTATTTCGCCCGATTCCTTAGATCGATAGAAATCACTAAGACATAAACGACGATCTCGGGATTGACGAGGGAAGGTAAAGCGCAGACGCTCCTGACCTTTCTTCTCCCCTTCGTGATGCAAAATAACTAAATCATTGCCTTCGCTGTAACAAGGGAAATACCCATAGACAACTGCCGCATTGAGCCACTTCTTTGATTGCACATCGTTAAGAAGAGCACGTAGTCGAGGTCGACCTTCTTCCTCCACCATTTTTTCGTACTCGCCACGCTTACCTTGCAAACCCCATTGACCCACAAAAAGTGCACGCTCATCGAGCATCCCTAGGTAATCCGCTAAAGGTATTCCCTTAACAATTCGGGAGCCAAAGAAGGGAACGCTGGGAAGGGCGTTATCAATCGCAACATCAGATCGCGAGGTATCTGTATTTGGCTCACGGTTAAGCCGAGTATTGGGTGTTCGACGCTCTTTGAGCGGTGGAAGTGAGACGCCTTCTACTCCGCGCTTGACGCCCATCATGGCATCCATGAGGCGAAGACCTTCAAAAGCATCCCTTGCGTATCTCACCGTTCCTGCGAATTCTTCCGCTAAATCTTGTTCGACGAAGGTACGTGTGAGCGCTGCTCCTCCAAGTATTACGGGCCACTTATCAGCCAAACCTCGAGCGCCCAACTCTTGCAAGTTCTCGCGCATGATCACAGTAGATTTTACGAGCAGCCCACTCATACCAATGACATCGACCTTCGATGCTTGTGCCGCATCAATAATTTGATTAACTGTCTGCTTAATTCCAATATTGACTGTTGTGTAGCCATTGTTGGAGAGAATAATATCGACCAAATTCTTACCGATATCGTGCACATCTCCCTTGACCGTCGCAAGGAGAATCGTTCCCTTGCCTGCGTCGTCACTCTTTTCCATAAATGGTTCAAGTATTGCGACCGCACTTTTCATAACTTCGGCAGATTGCAATACGAATGGAAGCTGCATCTCACCTTTGCCGAATAGCTCACCTACTGTCTTCATTCCAGATAAGAGGTGATCGTTAATGATTGACAATGGTGCCATCCCAACTGCCATGGCCTCTTTGAGATCTTCTTCTAGCCCGACCTTTTCACCGTCGATAATGCGGCGTTCGAGCCGTTCGGCAAGTGGCAACGCTGCGAGCTCTGCCGCTCGTGTCACTTTGTTGGAGGTAGCTTCTACTCCATCGAAAAGTTCGAGATAGGTTGAAAGTGGATCGTAAGTGCAATTACCCGCGGGGTCGAAAGTTCGTCGATCATAAACTAGGTCAAGCGCTACTTCGCGTTGGCGTTGTTCGATGCGGGCCATCGGAGTGATCTTGGATGGATGGACTATCGCTGAGTCCAAACCCGCCGCTACACATTCGGAGAGAAAGACCGAATTGAGAACAATGCGGGCGGCCGGGTTCAAACCAAATGAGACATTAGAAACTCCCAATGTGGTCTGTACGCCTGGAAACTCCATCTTTAAATTGCGAATAGCCTGGATGGTTTCAATTCCATCTCGGCGCGTCTCTTCTTGACCAGTAGCAATCGGGAAAGTGAGGGTATCGATCAAAATATCTCCGACTTTCATCCCCCAGTTATCTACTAAATCATGGATTAATCGGCGAGCAACTTTCAATTTCCATTCGCAGGTTCGGGCTTGACCTTCTTCATCGATCGTCAACGCAACAACAGCTGCGCCATGCTCAGCTACGAGCGGCATGATTTTAGCGAATCGAGATTGCGGTCCATCGCCATCTTCATAATTAACTGAGTTGATAACGCTTCGACCACCGAGATGTTCTAATCCCGCTTTGATCACGGCGGGCTCTGTTGAATCCAACACAATAGGAAGTGTTGATGCAGTTGCAAAACGTGAAGCGAGTTCTGCCATATCGCGAGCACCGTCGCGACCTACATAGTCAACCGAGAGATCAAGCATGTGTGCACCGTCGCGGATCTGATCGCGCGCGATTTCTACGCAACTCTGCCAATCCTCGGCAAGTAAGGCATCTCGAAACGCGCGCGAACCATTGGCATTGGTGCGCTCTCCGATTGACATGTATGTCAGATCTTGTCGGAATGGAACAAATTGGTAGAGCGATGAGGCGCCAATCTCCTCGTTAACAGATCGTTGCGCTACAACATGGCGATCGAGTTTATTCACTACCGCTTTGAGGTGTTCTGGCGTTGTGCCACAACATCCTCCGACTAAAGAAATTCCGTATGAATCAACAAAATCTGAGAGATAGGTTGCTAGCTCATCCGGTGAGAGTGGGTATTCCGCGCCATCTTTTCCGAGGATTGGTAAACCTGCATTTGGCATCACCGATATACCTGTCGGAGAATTCTTGCTCAATACTCGTAAATGCTCCGACATTTCAGCTGGACCGGTCGCACAATTGAGCCCGATTAAATCTATATTGAGTGGCGCAAGCGCATTGAGGGCGGCGCCAATCTCCGATCCCAGCAACATCGTTCCAGTTGTCTCGACTGTAACTTGCGCGATCAAAACAATATCGCGGCCGCACTTTTCGATGGCATCGCGAGCACCATTAACAGCGGCTTTTGCTTGCAATAAATCTTGAGTGGTTTCGATAAGTAGCGCATCTGCTCCCCCGTCGAGTAATCCACGCGAGGCAACCTCATATGCATCTTTGAGGAATGAATATTCAGTGTGACCCAAAGTTGGTAACTTAGTTCCAGGTCCGAGTGAGCCCAACACCCATCGAGGCTTTTCCTCAGTTGAATATTCGTCGGCGACTGATCGTGCAATCTCGGCACCGGCGTGAGCTAGCTCGTAAATGCGATCTTCTATTCCATATTCGGCCAAGTTCGCCCAATTGGCCCCGAATGTATTTGTTTCAATCGCATCGACGCCAACCTCTAAATATTTGCGATGAACATTTTCGACCATGTCTCTACGGGAAACGTTAAGGACTTCATTGCATCCTTCGTGACCTTGAAAATCTTCCAGGGTGGGGTTCTGGGCTTGTAACATTGTTCCCATAGCGCCATCTGCAATAACGACACGATGAGCTAATGCGTTCCGCAGGGTTCCAGCTGCCATCGAACTATTCACTGGAATCATTGAACGAAGTTTACTAGAGAGCTAGGCCGAGTAATGCATCCACGGTTCGGGCCATAAGGCCTGACTCATTGACCCCTTCATAAGTGGCGAGGGTCTCCTCTGCCCACAAATCGAGGACTTTGAGCGCCTCTGGTGTGTCAAGATCATTGCTGAGATGGCGAGCAATAGCCTCAAGATGTGGCTCAACAGGTTGAACTAACTCTCGAGCGAGGGCTTGTCGAATTCGAGCAACCCGCGTGGATGCAGTTGCGAGAACGTCATCACTCCACATTCGATCATCTGAGTATCGACTCTGCATCAGAGCAAATCTAATGATCATGGGATCTACTCCCGATAGCAAAAGTTTGGAGACAAAAACCAAGTTTCCTTTGCTTTTGCTCATCTTCTCTCCATCTAGCCCAACCATCCCCGCATGAATAAAGGATTGCGCAAATGGTGTTCCGGTAAGAGCCTTGGCTTGGGCAGCGCTCATGAAATGATGCGGGAAGATGAGGTCAGAGCCACCACCTTGAATTGTTATCAGCGAACTACCCGACGCCCGAAATTTCGAAGTAAGAACTTCTGGACCGATTAAATATCGTAGAGCAATCACCGAGCATTCAATATGCCAACCTGGTCGACCAAAACCATGAGCTGACTCCCAGCCCGGCTCGCCTTCCTTATTAGCCATCCAGAGCAGCGGATCCAACGCATCTCGCTTGCCAATCCGAAGTGGATCTCCTCCGCGTTCGGCAAAAATCTCTAGCGCTTTCTCGCGCGAAGTAGGTAGGTCTGAGAGGAATGTAGAGATATCAAAGTAAATATCACCATCAATTTGGTAGGTATATCCATTTTCTTGCAATCGCGTAATCGCATTTTCCACTAGCGGCATTACATCGGTGACAGCGACAAAATCTTTCGGAGGCAAAATTCGAAGCGCCGTCATATCACTTCGATATAGATCAACTTGGTCAGCGGCCAATTCTCGCCAATCCATTTTCTCCCTTATGGCGCGTTCTAAGAGCGGATCATCGATATCCGTAATATTTTCCACGAAAGAGAGGTGCTTACCCTGCGCTTGCAAATATCGAGATATCAGGTCAAAGGTCAGGTAGGTGGCCGCGTGGCCCAAATGCGTTGCATCGTAGGGAGTAATTCCACAGACATACATCCGAATATCTGAAAGCTCTTCAAAATTGCTATTACCGCGGGATGTTTTGAGATTGAGCGCCGGCAATTTCAGGCCATCAATGGCGGGAAGATAAGTGTTTGGCCAGCTGCGCATTAGCAAAGAGTAACGGGAACAATGAAAATATTCTTTAGTATGGGGGCCAAGGTACGGCGGGCCATTCATCGCTGGGTTGCGGCATTCGCTTCTCTGTCAACAATCGTTCAATTCGCAGCCGTAAAGCCGCAATTTCATCCAAACTAATGAGAGTGGATAGGTAATCATCATCAATTGATTCGCGAAGTGCTTCGAGTTGGTCTATCTCTTGAATCGAGAGCGAATCCCCGCTCCATCGCCACAGAACGGTGCGCAACTTGTCTTCGGCATGAAAGGTAACACCATGGTCACAACCGAAAATTGAACCCTGCGCATCCACAATTAAATGCCCAAATTTCCGGTCAGTATTATTAATAACTGCGTCGAAAAGCGCCATCTGGCGAAGTTGTGGATGATCGGATTGCCCTAGCTCTACCGCATCAAAATCTTCCGGTGAGTCGATCCAAAGTTGGACCGAACCATCCCCATATGGACCGCTACGTAGGATCGTTAATGGGACGAGGTGGAATTTTCCAATTTGCGAGATGTAATAGGCGGCTACTTCTCGAGAAGCAAGATCGCCATCGGGGAAATCCCACAGGGGTCTTTCGCCAGCTATCGGCTTATAGATCACTTGTATTCCTGGTTCGATTTCGCAGAGAATCGTTGCATTTGAGGCATCTACTAGCCGTTCTACGACGGTTAGTTCAGCGCTGCGTAACTTATCTTCGATATCCATTTGCACGAGGACACAGGTGTCCATCTACATTGATGGGGAGACCACAAAAAGGACATGGTTGACGCCCAGCGCTAATTATTGAATCTGCCCGATCACAAAAACTACGAACTTGATTGATCCGCAATCGAAGGCGCAAAAGATCAGGGGCATCTTCTAGGAGTTCGATCTCTTCATCAGTGAGTAGATCATCAACTGGAAGCTCGCTTATCCCTTGAATATCTATGGTGACTCGTTGGATTTCAGAATCCCAGGTTATTCCAATGACGCCAACAGTGAACTCTTCATCTATGGGAAATTCCAATGGAGCATTGTCACGGGTGGAAGGTAATGAGAGTTCATCCAAGCTTGCCAACTTGCCACGACGTACTTCTCGAAGAAGTTCGCGCAATCTTTGAGAGAGCGCATCTACTTGGGATTTCTCTATCGCAACCGAGTGAAAACCATCTAGTGACTGCACCTGCAAGAAGAACTCTCGCTCACCGGGCGCTCCGACAGTACCGACTATGAATCGATCGACACTCTCATGGTGATAAACCATGCGACTCATCGCTTCTTCTTTCCGGGAATCAGCTTAGCTCCGGCTCCCCCGCCAAGTTGTGGGGATGATGGAGTTGATGTCTTCTCCGCTAAATATGAGGTTTCGTTGATCGTCAAAATAGTGGCTGAATTATTGGAGATTGCAATCGTGGAAAGTGAAGCAGGGTCTATGTTCCAACGTTGAAAGGAATCGATGTGAGCTCCGGAGAAATGGGCCAGCAGCATTTTGATGACATCTCCATGTGTGCAAATAACTATCTCCTTTCCAGGAGTAGCTACTTCATGAATCGCCAAGACAGCTCGCGCATGCATCTCCAGAAAACTCTCTCCATCAGGGAAGCGAACAGAACTAGGACGCTTTTGTATTGCCGCCCATAGTGGTTTCTTCGCCAAACTCATCAACCGCTTTCCAGACCAGGATCCATAATCCATCTCCTGCATATCTCGAATGATCATGAGCTCTTTTCCACTCGCAGTCGAAAATGGCTTGAGAGTTTGCTTGCACCGCAAAATGGGACTGGAATAGATTTCAAAGATCTTTAGTGAATTCAAATGCCTGGCAAGTGCTCGACTTTGTGCTTCGCCTCGCTCGGATAACTTCACTGCGTTATCTCGCCCCGCAAGAATCCCGCGCGCATTGGCCGTGGATTGACCATGGCGAACCAGGTGGATGATCGCTGGTTTACCTGGCATGAGAGAAGGTTACCGAGTCGATCACTCATATCTTGACCCCCCATTGCTAGTGTGCCGTTCATGGAAAAACGTCCACTCGGAAATTCAGGACTTATGGTCTCCAGACTTGGTCTGGGCACCATGACGTGGGGACGCGATACCGACGAATTGGAAGCAGCCGACCAGCTCAAGACTTTTATTGATGCCGGTGGAAGCTTTATTGATACCGCAGCGATTTATGGTGATGGCGATAGTGAGCGAGTTATCGGTGGTTTTCTCGGAACTCTGGTCAATCGATCCGAGATTACTTTGGCCACCAAAGCCGGAATCTCCTTCGCTTCCGGCGAGCGACAAGTGTCAAACTCGCGAACAAGTCTCCTCGCCGACCTCGATGCCTCACTCGCCAGATTGGAAGTTGAGTACATCGACCTCTGGCAAATCCACACGTGGGATCCGACCGTTCCCCTAGATGAAACATTGAGTGCGCTAGACCATGCAGTCTCCTCTGGGCGAGTTCGTTATGTTGGGGTCTCCAATTTCGTTGGGTGGCAACTTGCTCGTGCTGCAACTTTGCAGAATCCGCTATTTGGCAAAGCCCCGATAATCTCGATTCAAAATGAATACTCACTAATCAATCGAGCGGCTGAAAGTGAAGTTATGCCGGCTTGTGATGAGATGAATATCGGGTTCTTAGCTTGGGCGCCCCTAGGTCGTGGAGTACTTACCGGAAAATATCGAAATGGCATTCCATCTGATTCCAGAGGAGCTGCTCCCCACTTCGCAGGTCATATCGCCCCATATCTTGATGCCAGATCGCGCAAGATTGTTGACGCTGTATGTGTTGCTGGCGAAGGGTTGGGATATTCACCGATTGAAGTGGCGCTCTCTTGGGTTCGAGATAGTTTTGGCGTCTCAAGCGCAATCATAGGCGCTCGGACCGCGGCGCAACTTCGTGGCATTCTTACGGTAGAAGAGATAGTGCTTCCCGAACAAGTTCGCGACGCGCTCAATGAAATTTCTGCTGAGAATTAGGAATTTTGCAGGAAACTATTTAGTACCTTCACTCCAAATTTCACGCCATCTACTGGCACACGCTCATCTATTCCATGAAATAAAGCAAAGAAATCTAAATCCTCCGGAAGGCGGACTGGGCTAAATCCATATCCCACAATTCCCAAATCTGAGAGCGCTTTGTTATCCGTTCCACCACTCATCATGTAGGGAACCGGAATTCCATCTGGATCGAACTCCGCAATTGCGGCGCACATTGCTTCAACTAGCGGACCGGCGAAGTTCACTTCGAGGGCAATATCTCGCACAAGAACTTCAACATCAATTTTATCACCGGCCAATTCGCGAATTGTATTAATAAGTTCAGCTTCATCTCCTGGCAAAAATCTGGTATCAACTACTGCGGTAGCGGTTTGCGGAATAACATTTGCTTTATATCCAGCCTCCAGCATTGTGGGGTTGGCAGTGTTTTGAATTGTCGCACCGATAGATTTTGCTGCCCCGCCGAGATGTTTAAGCAGCGGGCGCACATCGCTCGGGTCATACTTCTCCCCCGTTAATTCTGCGATTTTACGGAAGAAATACGAGCCGGTTTTCGTCTCTTTTTGCGGCCAGACATATGCGTCAATACGCGCGAGTGCTCGTGCCAAACGGTTGAGTGCATTATCTGGACTAATGAAGGATCCATGTCCCGCAGTTCCATGCGAAGTGAGTTTGAGCCAATTAATCCCCTTTTGCGCCGCTTCGACTAAATAGAGACGATGACCTCCGGTAATGGTGAGCGAGAAGCCCCCTACCTCTGAGATTGCTTCGGTATATCCCTTGAAAATTTCTGGGCGATGCTTAACCAACCAACGCGAACCAAAGACAGAGCCCGCTTCTTCATCGGCAAAGAAAACAAGAAGAATATTGCGAGGTGGTTTGTAGCCAACGCGAGCCCATGCGCGAACTGTGGCAACGATCATGGCATTCATATCTTTCATATCTACAGCGCCGCGACCCCAAATAAAACCATCTTTGATAATTCCACCAAAGGGATCTACCGACCAATCTGCTGCATTCGCCGGCACGACATCTAGATGTCCATGAACAATAAGGCCATCACGAGTTGGGTCGGAGCCTTCAAGTTTGGCGACAACATTAACTCGATTGGGCGCGCTCTCAATAAGCTCGCTCTCTATTCCCACTTCTTTCAATTTTGCTGCAACGTATTGCGCGATCGCTCTCTCATCACCTTTATCTTCACCATAATTAACCGATGGAATTCGAATCATTTCTTGGCAGAGGAGAACTGCTTCCTCTTCTAGCGCGGCGATGTCGATCTGAGTTGTCATGCTCGTATTCTCCATCAAAAAAGGTGGTTTTGCCCTCATGGTCGCTTCATTGCTATCCTCAGCCATTCACTTGTCCGGGTGGCGGAATTGGCAGACGCGCTAGCTTGAGGTGTTAGTGCCCGCAAGGGCTTGAGGGTTCAACTCCCTTCCCGGACACCAGTTTTAACTCACATTTCTCCCACTCAAAATCCCCCACCCTTCATGGCAGGATGCGCTCATGGCCGAGCTCCTTTATTACTGCGGAACGATGGATAGTGGTAAATCCACCCTCGCCCTTCAGACGGCCCACAACCATAAAAGCCGGGGACGATCTGGCCTAATTTTCACCAACCAGGATCGCGCAGGGCGTGGTCAGATTTCTAGTCGCTTGGGTCTGCAAAGTGATGCCATCGAAGTTGATCCCGAAGTTGATCTACATAAGTTTGTAGTGGAGAAATTATCCCTCGGTGAACGGATTGATTTTATTATCTGTGACGAAGCGCAGTTCTACGCGCCCGCTCAAATTGAACAACTGGCACGAATCGTCGACGGTCTTAGCATCGATGTCTTTGCTTTTGGCATCCTCGCGGATTTTCGGACCAAACTTTTTCCAGGTTCCGCCCGGTTAGTGGAACTCGCCGACCGTGTGCAAACCCTGCAAGTTGAGGCGCTCTGCTGGTGCGGAGAACGCGCCACCCACAATGCGAGAACAATTAACGGCCAGATGGTGACGGAGGGTGAGCAGGTTGTTGTTGGTGACGTCTCCTCCGACAATGAAGTCGCTTATGAGGTTTTGTGCCGTCGTCACCACATGCGAAGGGTCACCTCCCGTATCTCGCGCGCTGGAGCCGATGACCCACTACCTTTCACCTAAGCCACCCCCAATAAGGAGAAGAATGAAATCCAAAGGATTCGCAGCTCACGCAGCTAATGCCGACCTAGCCCCATTTGAGTTTGAACGTAGAGAGCTGCGTCCTAATGATGTTGCTTTGGATATTGCCTATGCCGGCATCTGTCACTCGGATATCCACCAAGCCCGCGAAGAGTGGGGCCCCTCAATTTTTCCCATGGTTCCCGGTCACGAAATTGCTGGTGTGGTTACATCGGTTGGTTCTTCAGTCACCAAATTTAGCGTCGGTGATCGCGTCGGTGTTGGCGTATATGTGGATTCCTGTCGTGAGTGCGCCCCGTGCAAGGCTGGCCTCGGGAACTACTGCGTCGAAGGAATGACTGGAACATACAATGGTTTTGAACGTGATGGAAAGACAGTCACCATGGGCGGTTATTCAAACAACTTTGTTATAGATGCAGATTACGCAGTCAAAATTCCAAACAATCTCGATATGTCAGGTGTAGCACCACTTCTTTGTGCCGGAATCACTTTATATTCGCCATTACGCCACTGGAAAGCTGGCCCGGGTATGAAAGTAGGAATAATTGGTCTGGGCGGTCTGGGCCATATGGGAACTAAATTCGCTGCGGCTCTGGGAGCGGAAGTAACAGTCTTTTCACATTCACCCAATAAAAAGGATGACGCAATATCCATGGGCGCGCATAAGTTTGTTTCTACAAACGAAGAAGCAAATTTCAAGCCTTTAAGAGGGAGCTACGACTTGATTCTCAATACGGTCTCAGCGGAGATCAACCTCGATCCATACCTACAATTATTAAAGTTGGATGGAACTCTTGTCATGATTGGTCTTTCCGGTAAGCCTTACCCCATTCAGGCTGGAACATTGCTTGGCGCTCGTCGCTCGCTCGCTGGGTCGATGATTGGCGGCGTTCCAGAGCTACAGGAGATGCTCGATTTCTGTGGCAAAAACAATATTGTGAGCGATGTTGAGGTAATCAAAGCTAATTACATTAATACTGCGTATGACAGAACAATCGCCAGTGATGTGAAGTATCGCTTCGTTATTGATGCTTCCACCTTCTAAAAGGATTTAACGAAAGTGGTGCGCTAGCCCTGCGAATATCGGGGCTAGAAAAATTGCTGGCAACATGGTCGCTACTGGAACTTCCTTAATCCTTATCAATCTGAGAGATATTCCAAGAAGCAATATTCCGCCAGTAGTTGTCATCGCCAATATTTGATAGGTCGGTAGCACCGAGCCAAGGATCGCACCTACCCCCGTCCAGGCGAACTGATAGATTCCAACCGGGATTGCAGATGCTGCAACTCCCCAGCCTAATGAAGCGGCAAAAGCGATTGACGTAATTCCATCGAGAATACTTTTGAGCACTAGCTGTTGATTTCCCGAGCCCATGCCATCGCTTATAGATCCAAGAATCGCCATAGGTCCGATAACGAAGAGAAGAGACGAAGCGACGAAACCCTCAATAAATGGGGAATCCCCGTGGCGATCAAATCGATTTTTCAGTGCTCTTCCAAATCTTTCCAAATAGGGTTCTATTCCGAGTGCCAATCCAAGGAGAGTGCCCACGAGTAGCGCGGCGAGAACAACTAAGAAAGTCCATCCGGTTGGTAAGGATGAAATAAATTTCGGATCCCACATGGATTTAATCGAGTCAACGGCAGCGAGTAAAGTAACGAAACCCAAAGTGGATGTGACCAGGTCTCGCGTACTTTCCTTGAACTTACTCCCAGCTATTACACCTATACCTGCACCGGTAACTATCGTAGACACATTAACAACGGTACCTAGGCCTCGAATCATTGCTAAACTCTACAGGTGATCAGATCCATAGGGCGCTTCCTCAAGCCTGCGCGTACGATTCCGCAAGTTCCATGGCGAGCTCCACATCCTTGGCATCTGGAATGGAAGCGGACAACAATTCTTTTCGCTGGGCTCTTTGTTTTTGGCATCGGTGACTCACTTCTCATCCAATCAAAATTTGGAAATGCGCCGTGGTCAGTTCTGGCTCAGGGCATCCACCTACATTCGCCCCTCTCTATTGGAGAGGCCACTTTCTTCATCGGCGCGGTCGTACTTTTATTGTGGATTCCATTTAGACAAAAGCCTGGATTTGGAACGTTGGCCAATATTGCCATCATCTCTGCGGCGATCCAGATAGGTGTCTGGAATTTTCCTGAGTTGCATGGCTCGCTCTACCCAAAGATTGCTTACGTACTTATCGGAATCGCACTTGTAGGAATTGGCTCATCTTTATACATAACCTGCGGACTTGGTACGGGCCCTCGCGATGGTTTGATGACTGCTATTCATCACAAAACCGGCGTCCGAGTTGGTCGCGTCCGGCTCTTTATTGAAATCGTGGCGCTTGCTATTGGTTGGGCGTTGGGTGGGACGCTCGGAATTGGCACTGCCCTCTTCGCACTTCTGATTGGTAATTCCGTAGCGATCTCATTTGGCGTCATGGATAAATTAGTCACCAAGAAATCGGTGTAAAACCCCTATCTTCCAATTTCTGATTGGCTTGCGAAAAGGGGCGATTACCGAAAAATCCACGGTAAGCAGATAGCGGACTTGGGTGGACGCCAGTTATTAATTTCTCTTCGCCAATTAGCGGTTCTAACTCCATAGCGTTTTTACCCCAAAGGATCGCTGCCGATATATGCGGCTCAATAATTCGCACAATTTGATCAGTAATAGCGCTCCAACCAATTCGCGCATGTGAGTTACTTTCTCCCGGCGATATGGTTAACGTCCGATTGAGTAATACCACTCCTTGCGATACCCAATCAGAAAGATCTCCATTTATCCGCCGTACTCCCCCAATATCACTTTCCAGCTCAACAAAAATATTTTTCAAAGAGGCCGGCAATTTTTCTACACTAGTCGGAACCGAGAATGCTAATCCCATCGCATAGGATCTATCGGGATAGGGGTCTTGCCCAACAATTAATACCCGACTCTTCTCTGGCGGTAGTACTAAGGCCGCAAAAATTTTGGGTAGCTCAGGTAGGAAATCAGATCCGGAAATAAAGGACTCGATATTTTCGATTTCCGGTTGAAGTGGGGCCAGTGCAACTTGCCACTGTTCTGATAATGATTCGAAGAGCATTTAACGCAGCGCGCGAGCTGTGAATCTCTGGTTTGCATAAGCAATTTCAATTGGCAGCCCATACGCCTTTGAGATGTGCTCGGAAGTGATCACATCCGCCACGGCTCCCATTGCAACAGCAACTCCTGATGAGAGGAGAAGTGCGTGTGTTGTGCCGGCCGGAATCTCTTCAATATGGTGTGTAACAATTACAGTGCATGGCGCTAGCGGATCACTCGCTAGTTGATCAAATCTCAACAGTAAATCTTCTCGACCTCCAAGATCCAAACCAGATGCCGGTTCGTCCAACAACATAAGTTCAGGGTTGGCCATCAGTGATCGCGCAATCAGCACGCGCTTCTTCTCACCTTCAGAGAGGGTTCCAAAAGTCCGCTCTCCCAGCTCGCGAACACCAAGCGCAGTCAATAAGGAGATGGCACGAGACTCATCCCACAAATCGTAATCTTCATTCCATCTTCCAAGAATTGCGTATGCCGAAGTCAAAACTACATCCATCACTCTTTCGTCACTGGGAATTTCCAGTGTCACTGATGGATGAGTGACGCCGATACGTGGTCGTAATTCAAAGAGATCAACTTTGCCCACTTGCTCGTCGAGAATATGGACTGTGCCCGATGAAGGGTGAATGAGAGTGGCGCAGAGAAGAAAGAGAGTGGACTTACCGGCCCCGTTTGGCCCTAGAACAACCCACCGCTCACCTTCCGAAACTTGCCAAGTGAGGGGACCCAGAATTTTCTTACCGTCGCGAATAACCTCAATATTTTCTACTGAAATTACTGGGCGGCCCGTCATGAGAGTAAAGATACCCTCGAAGAAGCAGAAAATCGCGGAGGCGCAAAGCGGTGAGGCACTACCCTGAGGCTATGCAAAGTAAGAACGAATTTACTGGCCTGATACTCATTTCGGGTCCCGAATCCGCAGATCTCCTCGCCAACCTATTCGACGTCCTCGCGCCTTTTTCGATTGCCATTTTGGATGTCGAGCATTTCGTAACTCGCAGTCGGCTAATTTGCACAGTACTGATCTCCCTCAACAAAGATCATTGTTCGGCAATAGAAGCAGATCTACTCGCTTTCGCAAACGACAAGAGCGTGGACCTCGCCATCGATTTCTCGGAAGTTCCACAGGATCTGCTACATCCCGCACCTTATCTCGCAGAAATTTCTCTCACTTCTTCCAAGCTGCTTCCCGCAGACCTAGCTCTTTTCTTCGCCCTTATTCACAAATCTTTGGGCACCATCGTCAACGTTCGAAGAACTCAGGTAGGAACTTCTCTCACCGTTCATGCAAGCGTTGCATTTAGCACTGACCCAGATCTTGCACAATTTCCAAACTTATCCATTGCCAATGCGAAAATAAATGCGGTAAAAATTTGATTATGAAATACCAATTACTGATTATGGATGTCGATTCCACGCTCATTAAAGAGGAGGTAATCGACCTTCTCGCCGCCCGAGCTGGAGTGGGCGAAGAGGTATCTGCCATCACTGCGCGTGCAATGCAAGGAGAGTTGGATTTCTCCGCATCCCTGGGTGAACGAGTGGCTCTTCTTGAGGGGCTAAGTGAGGATATTCTGCGAGAAGTGCACCAGCAGATTCATCTCAGCAATGGAGCTCGCACTTTGATTGCGACGCTTCGCTCCCGAAATATCAAAGTGGGTGTTGTTTCAGGCGGATTTATGAATGTCTTGGAACCCCTCGCCCACCAATTATCACTGGATTTTCTCCGAGCAAATCATCTGGAGATCAAAGACGGGAAATTAACCGGTAGAACGGTTGGCCCAGTTATCGATCGAGCGGCGAAAGCGCAAGCACTCCGAGAATTCGCAACGCAATCTGGAATCGAGATTGCCCACTCAGTTGCGGTTGGTGACGGTGCAAATGATCTCGATATGTTGGCTCTAGCTGGGCTTGGGGTCGCATTTAATGCAAAACCCAAAGTGCAAGCAGCTGCGGATGCGATTATCAATAATGGTCAATTAGATGAGGTTCTCAACTACTTTGAGATTCCAGAATCAGAATGGATAGTGATCGCCGATTAAAGTCGGCAAGCGTGGATATCAGTAACAAGAATTCCACGCGCTCCTACTTCCCATAGCTCATCCATGATTCGATTGACATCTCGCTTGACGACCATCGCGCGAACCGCAGACCACTCATTGTTCTGCAGCGGCGAGATAGTAGGAGATTCAATTCCAGGAGTAAGCGCACATGCGCGATCCAAATCGACTGTCTTCACATCGTAATCAACCAGAACGTATTGACGAGCAATCACAACGCCATTTAGTCGGCGGAGCAAGGTTTCGACCGCCGCAGATCGTTGGGTACCATTTCGTTCAATCAAAATTGCCTCTGAACTCAAGAGTGGATCTCCAAATACTTTAAGGCCCGCTTGTCTCAGCGTCCCGCCAGTTGAAACTACGTCAGCAATAACATCAGCTACTCCAAGACGGACCGCGCTCTCGACCGCACCATCTAGACGCACAACATCTGCCGAAATGGCGTGATCGGAAAGATACTTCGCAACTATTCCCGGATAGGCAGTGGCAATACGTTTACCGGCAAGATCGCTCTCCTTAACCGCAGCGCCTTCAGGAGCGGCGAATCGGAAAGTGCTTCGTCCAAAATCTAGCGCAAGAATTTCTTGGGCCGGCGCCGCGCTATCAAGAAGTAAGTCACGGCCCGTAAGTCCGGCTTCGAGCTCTCCTGATCCTACATAAATAGCGATATCGCGCGGACGTAGATAATAGAACTCGACCTCGTTCTCGTTATCGATGAAAACCAGATCGCGCTGGTCAATTCGTTGGCGGTATCCAGCTTCGCGCAACATCGCAGCAGAACTATCGGCTAGTGACCCCTTGTTGGGGACAGCAATTTTAAGTGTCATGGTCAGACCTCTCTACAAATACTTATAAACGTCATCGAGCGAAATATTTCTCGAAATCATGAGAACCTGTAGGTGGTAGAGCAATTGCGAAATTTCCTCCGCTAGCTCAGCATCTCCTTGATACTCAGCGGCCATCCACACTTCCGCAGCCTCTTCCACAATCTTCTTGCCAATTGCGTGGACCCCGGCATCTAAAGCCGCAACCGTACCTGAGTCAGCAGGACGGCTCTGGGCCACTTGGGTGAGCTCTGCAAATAGTTCGTTAAATTCCTTCACGCGCAAATTTTACCGCGCTATTGGTGCTCTATGCGCCAGAATTACTCGCCAAGAGTCGCAATTGGAGCAAGACTTCAAGTGGATCATCTGCATTGAAGACTGCGCTTCCAGCCACGAAGGTATCAGCCCCATTTTTAGCGGCCATAGAGATCGTCTTCGGAGAAATTCCACCGTCAACCTGTATCCATGGATGCGGCGTAGGAATGGTGGAGATATAACTTCGCGCCTTTGAAAGCTTTGGCATCATCTCTTCCATGAATGCTTGACCACCAAAACCAGGTTCAACCGTCATCACCAACAACATATCAATTTCAGAAATCAGATCGCGAACTTGATCAAAATCCGTATTCGGTTTGATCGCGAGACCAACTCGCGTCCCGTTACTTCTAATATCTGAGATGATCGAGCGTGGATTATTTGCCGCCTCGAAATGAAAGGTCACACTCGCACATCCTGCCTCCGCAAAAAGTGGACCCTGGATTTGCGGATCGGCAACCATCAAATGTGCATCAACCGGAAGCGGTGATTGAGAAATTATCGAGAGTGACTGTGGCCAGGTAAAGGTTTGGTTGGGGACGAAAATATTATCCATAATATCCAAGTGCAAATAATCAGAACCAGCAGCGACTCTGGCGATCTCCTCATCTAAACGCGAATAATCTGCGTTTAGGATGCTTGGGCATAAACGAATTGATGGCATGGTGAAAACTATACTTCGCGCTTTTGGAAGATCGCCATGAACATAGCGTCAGTACCATCTCGGTGTGTCCACATCTGCACAGTCCCAGGGATTTTTCCTTCACATTGTGCCGGAGAACCAAATTTAGTTGCTGGAATGAGCTCCAGATCCTTGTGGCGGTATTGCACATCGAGCACCTGAGCGATCGTCTCTGCGATGTGGGGCGAACAAGTTGCATAAGCTAGGAGTCCACCGGGGTTAAGCAGTCGGTAGGCAGAATCAATGAGATCACGTTGGAGCGGAACCAATTCCTTCAAATCATTCATTGAACGACGCCAGCGCGCTTCTGGTCGACGACGTAGCGCACCAAGACCAGTGCACGGTGCATCGACCAATATCCGATCAAAAGTTCTACCAAAGGATTGTGAATCTCGACCATCATGGGAGATAACTTTCGCCCTTGGTACCACCCGCGCCACCAGATCCGCCCGGTGCGGAGTCGGTTCGTTGGCAAGAAAAGTGGATTCGTGGTTCTGCGTTTCTAGGAGGTTGAAGAGAAGTGCCGCTTTGCCACCAGGTCCTGCGCACATATCCAACCAACTCTCCGATGGCGAATAGTCATGAGTGTCATAAAAAACCTGTGCAATCAATTGCGAACCTAGATCTTGAACACCGGCACGTCGATCAACAATCGCTGAGTATTCCATTGGTTGATGATCCGAGATTAAGCCAAATCGTGACCAAGGAAGTATCTCTCCCCCAGTCTCCTGCAATTCTTCAACTGTAGATTTGCCAGGCCAGGCGACCAAATGCGGAGCTACAGGAAGATTGTTAATTGCCAAAAGCGCTTTCACCTCTTCCCAATCTTTGAGTTGGTCAAAATAGGCGCTAATAATCCATTCCGGATGCGAATATTGAATTGACATCTTCTCAAGGTCGGTGAGATTTGGCCCAGCAAATGCACGTTCGTAAAGATCAGAATCTGATGTGATAGAGCGCAAGAGCGCATTGACATAACTACCCTTTGATTCGCCAGCCACAAATCGAGCCAATTCGACAGTCTCCCCTACTGCTGCATGATTGGGGACGCGCATTTCATAAATCTGATGGAGGCCTAAACGAAGTAAATCAACTATTTTGGAATCTAATTCTTCAAAAGGGCGATCGATTTTTGATCGAATCGCAAAATCATGCTTGCCTTGCATACGCAGCGCCCCGTAACCCAATTCGGTGGCGAAAGCTCGATCGCGTTGCTCTAAGCCACTCTTTTCGAGGAGCTCGGGTAACTTAATATTGGCAAACGCGCCATTTCTATTAACTTCGGTTAGTAATTCAAAAGCTACAACGCGAGAACCAGATGGTTTCGGCTTTTTAAAGGCACTATTCAAAACGACTTCCAGCTTCGATCCGAGCTCCACGGGCAAAATCTGCGGAGTTCATTCGCTTCTTGCCAGCAGGAACGACTTCCTTAATGAGGCAGACGCTATCGGAGGTACGAACTAGCAACCCTTCCCCGCAAGCTTCGATCTCGCCAGCGCTACGCAATGAATTAGGAGCGAGTGATTCACTTAGTCCAAAGAGCGCGATTCGTTCACCTAGGAAAG
This sequence comes from Actinomycetota bacterium, assembly GCA_947449535.1. Lineage (GTDB taxonomy): Bacteria > Actinomycetota > Actinomycetes > Nanopelagicales > Nanopelagicaceae > AAA044-D11. The sequence goes on from CANFRP010000004.1 coordinate 19,115, forward strand.
TTGTCCAAATTCCAGGCCGCTCTTGCAAGGCTCGAGCTTGTCGAAGAATTTGATCGGTCGAACTCTCCCAACTGATCTTGCCCATCTCTTTAGAAATTTTGGGAGCCAAAGTCGCTCCCGTGAGAGGTTGTGGCGTGGAACGTGTCTTGCCAATTGTAGAGATGACCTCTAGAACAGATTTGGCTCCTTCAACGCTTAATTTATGAAGAAGAGTTTCAGTCGTATCTTCTCTTGCGATATCAAATTCCTGCATTGCATAGAAAGGACCAGTGTCCATCCCCTTATCTAATTTGAATATTGTGAAACCAGTAGTGGTATCTCCGTTGAGAAGAGCCCATTGAACAGGTGCCGCACCACGCCACTTGGGAAGAAGTGAAAAGTGAAGATTTATCCAGCCAAAACGCGGCCCGTGAAGAAGTTCGATTGGAATCAATTTTCCATAAGCAACAGTCACAATTAATTGGGGCTGAGCCGTCAGCAAGTGACGATTGAGCTCGGAAGTGTCGGCTGGCTTTGCGATAGGCAGATTGCGTTCTTCGGCCCATTGCGCAAGTTCGTTCGCTTCAACTTTCTGTCCTCGACCCTTCTCCTTATCGGGATTGGTGATAATCGAGACGATGGAGTGTTCGCTCGCCATTAAGGCTTCGATAACTGGAACTGAGACTAAAGAGGATGAGGCTACCGATAATTGCATGAATTAGATCCCAAGACCGCGAGTGCTATGGGGACTCACTTTGATGATGGGTGATTCACCCATAGAAGATGCGGTTCCGAACCATTCGGAATCTCTAATCTCCTTCATAGCTAACTTGCGCTCTTCGGTGGGAAGGCGATCAATAAATAGAATTCCATTGAGATGGTCGGTTTCGTGTTGAAGAACGCGAGCCAATAGCTCGGTGCCATCGATTGTGACGGGATCGCCGTACATATTGAATCCCTTAGCAACCGCCCTCCACGCGCGTGGAGTTTCAAAGAGCATCCCCGGGAAGCTTAAGCACCCCTCGCCACCATCTTGCAAATCATCAGAGAGATCCAGCACGGGGTTAATGAGATGACCTTCGAAATCTTCTATGTCATAAGTGAAGACGCGAAGCGCCACACCAATTTGCGGGGCAGCAAGACCAGCGCCTGGCGCATCATGCATTGTCTCAGTCAGATCTTCAACCAAATTTCTCAGTTCTTTATCGAAAACGCTCACTTCAGCAGCTGGCGTAGTGAGAACTGGATCCCCAAAGAATCGGATCGGTTGAATTGCCACCTGCATATTCTACTCAGATATTGAAGGGGTCGATTCTCACTCGTAATGAACTTTCGCCCTTGAGGCTTCGATATCTCATCAAGTCATAGAGGAAATTGGAGAACTCAGAAGATTTCTCGACCGGAGATCGCAAAATTGCCCGAGAATTAAGCGCGTCAATTGGGACTATTAGGAGCGAGATCAGATCCTTCTTCTCTTCAATTGCGATAGCAATTTTAGAAATGTCCTTATTTTCACCTTCAATCACAGCAATACGAAATTCGGGTGGGAGTGTTGCCTCACTACGCTGATGAGACTCGAGTATCGACAGTTCCAGAGTTTTCCATTGTTCTAAGGATTGCGCAGTGGGATGGGATGCGGGAAGCGAAAGAAATATCTCCCCATCAGGTGCGATATGCGAGATTGCTGACGCCCAATGTTTACGGGCACTTTCATCGCCTCGCAACTCAGCTCGATTTAGTAAGAGTTCTCCATCCAATAGAACTATCGCCGCGTACTCTGCATCCGGCTCGCAGCCGTTGGTTGCTAGTACCAAATGGCGCCCGGCCCCCAGCTCGTGAACTTGATGGGAGCCATTACTGACGACGATGTGAATGTTAGGAAAGGCTCGCCCATATTCTTCGGCGTATCGATCTGTTCCACGTCGAATAGCCCGAGGCTTTTGCTCGCCACACCATTTACATCTCCAATCCGCATCACTCTTTTGGCAGATTGAACAGACCGGAATTTTCGACGAAGCGAAGGTGAGTCGACCGCCACAATCACAGAGCGCCATGTTCCGACATTTTTGACAGGAAAAAGATGAGACATAACCAGGGGCAGATAGAGTCACTAGGACATTTCCTCGCGCGAGTCCTCGTGAGATCACCGAATTATGGGAGTCTCGACTCTCTGCAAAGGTAAATTTAACGGACGGGAGATTTCCCAGAGTTCGAGGTATGAGCCAACCGGATTCCACTAAGCGAGCAACTTCTAGAGATGGCGAAAAATTTGCGAAAATTAATGAATTCTCATGGGCTCGAAGTAGGGCAATATCGCGAACATTCCAACCAGGACTTCTCTTTTCATAAAAACTCTCCTCGCCATCATGGAGAATGCAAATACTGGCGCCCCGGGGTAATGGAGTGAAAATTGCACTGCGTGTACCAAGGATAATTTTCGGAGCATCAAATCGACTCCTCAGAAATGATCGGTATCGATCAGACTTCTCCTGGTGTGTCCCAAGTACCACAAAATCTGAGAAGCCATGGTTGGCAAGCACTCTTTCTATCTGGATCAGATCTCGCTCATCAGGCACCACAATTAGCACGGGTGATTGCGTTGCGATCTCTGTTAATTCTTTGATCAAAAGCTCAATTGCCTGAGGGCTTCTCGGGAGTGCTATGTACTGGTGCGACGGGCTAGGGATGATCGTTGAGATTTCGGTAGCTGTCGGGAAATCAATGAATTCCTTCTCAACCGCTGCAACACGAGGTGGAATCGCGCTACGTACAACATCCCAAATACTGCATGCATAACGAAGAGCCACGCTCTTGAGTAGTACCTGTAAATCAGGGGTGAAGAGAGGGAGCGGTGAGATTACTGACTCGATCGCCTTGATTTTGGCAACATCAGCGCTCTCTTTGCGAGTGATTACATAGCCTTGCGCAAATCCGGAATTGAACGGAACTTTTACAAGTGCGCCGGCAATCACGCGATCAGAAATCTTCTCTGGTACTAGATAATCAAATGGTTCGGAGAGGTGAAGTACCCCAGTATCAACCAGTACGGATGCAACAGGCAAAAGTTTTGCGCCCACCACCAAAGTGAGCGCTCTTTGTGTTCGAAGCTTGAGTGGCTTTATTTCAGCCACGATTGCCTAACCTGCGACCGCAGCCTTGAGAGCGTTAGCACGATCACTCTTCTCCCACGTGAAGTCAGGAAGTTCTCGACCGAAGTGTCCATAGCTAGCTGTAGCTGAGTAGATCGGACGAAGAAGATTGAGATCACGAATAATTGCGGCCGGGCGTAAATCAAAGACAGCCGGAACCGCATCAATAATCTGCTGGACCGGAACTTTCTCAGTACCAAATGTCTCAACAAAAAGTCCAACTGGCTGGGCCTTGCCGATTGCATAGGCGACTTGAACTTCACAACGTGTGGCCAGACCTGCTGCGACAACATTCTTTGCGACCCAGCGCATTGCATAGGCTGCAGATCGATCTACTTTAGAAGGATCTTTGCCAGAAAAAGCTCCACCGCCATGACGGGCCATACCGCCGTAAGTATCAACAATGATCTTTCTTCCCGTTAATCCCGCATCTCCCATTGGACCACCAACGACGAAGCGACCAGTCGGGTTAATGAGAATGCGAACGTTTGAAGTATCAATGTCGAGCCCAGCGATAATCGGATCGATCACCAGCTTCTTGACGTCAGGGGCGAGTGTCTTCTCCAGGTCAACATGCGCTGCATGCTGGGTCGAGATAACGATTGTGTCGAGTGCGACCGCTTTATCTCCCTCGTACTGAATTGTTACTTGGGTTTTACCGTCAGGACGAAGGTAATCAACTGCCCCATCTTTTCGAACTTTCGAAAGACGCGCAGATAGCTGATGTGCCAAATGGATTGGTAGCGGCATGAGCTCAGGAGTGTCATCGCAGGCATAACCAAACATCAAGCCCTGATCTCCCGCACCTTGCAAATCAAGCGGGTCGGCAGAAGCGGCTACTCGCTTTTCGAAAGCTGAATCCACGCCTTGTGCAATATCTTGTGACTGTTGTCCGATAGATAGTGAAACTCCACATGAATTACCATCGAAACCCTTATCGGAGGAGTCATATCCAATTCGTAGAACAGTATCTCTCACAATAGTCATAACATCTGCGTACCCATTTGTTGTCACTTCACCTGCAACATGCACTTGGCCGGTAGTTATGAGAGTTTCCACCGCAACACGACTAGCTGCATCTTGTCCAAGTAGTGAATCCAAGATTGCATCGGAAATTTGATCCGCCATCTTGTCTGGGTGACCTTCAGTCACCGATTCGGAGGTAAAGAGACGCTTCTTATGTTCAGTCATTGGGCTAACCTAACTTATTGAGGGCGAGATCGAGAAGTTGATCTGCCAGTGTGTCCTTAGATATATCCATCACATCCCAGTGATTTCCTGCACTATCAAGAATAGTTCCAGAAGTTATCTCACTATTGAAGATCGCTCCCCCGCTGACATCATTGCAGAAAAGCAAATCCAGGCCCTTTACTGACAATTTCTTTCGAGCACGATCAATTGCGTTAGCGCCCGTTTCTGCGGCAAACCCGATAACTACCTGATGAGCGCTCTTTACACGAACTAATTCATGAACAATATCTGGATTTCGTATCAGCTCAATTCGCTGCAGATCTTCTTTCCCAATCTTAACTTCCCCAACAACAGATGGGCGGGCATCTGCAACTGCCGCTGCCATTACGAGCAGGTCACAATTTGCAAATTCTTCAGTTAGCGCCGATTGCATCTCCATCGCTGATTTCACATGAATAATACGAACACCATCTAAATCCGGTAATTGCACATTGGCGCTCACAAGAGTTACTGACGCACCTCGGCTTGCTGCAGCACTCGCGATTGAATATCCCTGCTTTCCGGATGAGTTATTCCCGATGTAGCGAACTGGATCTATCGCCTCTCGGGTTCCCCCTGCGCTGATCAGAACGCGCTTGCCGGCATAATCAGAACTGGCACCTAAAACTTCTTGAATGCTGCTCAGAATTCGCGCTGTTTCTGGGAATCGGCCAACCCCCGAATCCTCACCAGTAAGTCTGCCTGTGTCGGGTTCAATGATATGAACACCGCGAGATTTGAGCAGTGCAACATTTGCCTGCGTCGCCGGATTGAGCCACATCTCCGGATGCATCGCAGGAACCAGAATTAGCGGAGCAGGTGAGGCTATTACTGTATTAGTCAGCAAATCATCGGCTCGACCTTGGGCAATGCGCGCAAGCAGGTCAGCAGTCGTCGGCGCAATCACAATCGCAGCAGCTTTCTTAGCGAGGGCGATATGCGGAACGCTATGAACATTGCTCCACAAATCCTCGTGGACTTCACGAGAGGAGAGCGCCTCCCAGGTTGCTTTGCCGACAAAGTTCAAACTCGAGCGAGTGGGAATCACTGTGACGAGAAAGCCGGAGTCTCTCAATCTGCGAAGTAGATCAGCAGATTTGTATGCAGCAATGCCCCCGCCGATACCGAGAATAATCTCTCGATTACGGGGAGGCATGATCTGAATTCTTGGGTGTTATTAAGCTGTTGGTTCAGCGCTCTTTGGTTCGAGATTTTCGATAGTAAGTAGACCATCGTTGATCTCGCGAAGAGCGATCGAGAGTGGCTTCTCGTGAACATATGTCTCAACTAGTGGACCTACGTATTCCAGGAGACCTTCACCTAACTGTGAGTAGTAAGCATTTATTTGACGTGCGCGCTTAGCTGCATACAGAACGAGGCTGTACTTCGAGCCCGCCTTGTCGAGGAGAGCGTCGATTGGTGGATTTGTGATGCCATCCATTGATGTCATGAAATGCCCCTAATTCTCAAATCAAACGGAAAATTACTTCTTACTTTGATGCGAAGTGGCCAAGGATAGCAGGGATTGGGCGACCGCCTCGACTTGGGTATTTACCAAGGTATGGTCGAACTCCCCCGCAGCAGCCATCTCCTCCTGCGCTAACGCTAAGCGGGCAGCGCGACGTTCTGGGGAATCCGTGCCCCTATTAGTCAATCGAGCGACTAATTCTTCCCATGATGGTGGAGCTATAAAAACCAGCAATGCATCGGGCTCGGCTCTTCGAACTTGTCTCGCCCCTGCGATCTCAATTTCGAGAAGAACATGTCTCCCTAAGTTACGCCAATCATCAACTGGCTCCTTAGGCGTTCCATAGCGATTCCCAGCGAACTCTGCCCATTCGAGAAATTCATTATTTCCGATCATTGCATCGAAACGCTCATCAGTGATGAAAAAATAATCATGACCATCCCGCTCGCCATGGCGCGGAGTTCGAGTAGTAGCTGAGATACTCACCCACACTGAGGGATGATCTCGAAGGACTGATGTGATCGTACTTTTGCCCACACCACCCGGTCCAGACATGACGATCAGTGCGCCTGGGGTAACGCCCTGCTTTATCACTAGTAACTCCTTGCGAAGGGCGGCCAATTGTTTGGGGCCGAGACCCTGAATTCTACGCGATGGTGATATTCCGATTTTACCCATGATGAGGAAGCAACGCCTTGCGCCAATTCCCGGCACGGCCTGTAACAATTCAGCAACTCTCATTCTTTGAATTGACTCACGCCCATCATTTATAGCATCAAAGAAGGAGCACTTAGCGCTCTCAATCTCCTTCTTGATTGCAGCACGTTCCTGTCGAGCGATTACTCCTTTAGCTCCCGCGGCGCGCCTAGTCTCATCTGAAAGACGTGGAGGTTGGTTCTGCATTTTAGAGCGAATCGAGAATCTTGGCCGCGGCATCTGACATCGCCATAGGTGATGTCGTCCAATGTTGCGAGATAGGTCGACCGATTACCAAGAAATTCGCCCCTGCTGCAATGGCATCGGCAGGAGTCATTACCCGTTTTTGATCACCTAAGTCAGCACCCACGGGACGGACTCCAGGGGTAATCAGCTCAACTTCATCCGCAACTACATTTCGAATTGCCCCGACCTCGAAAGGTGAACAGACAACCGAACGCGCACCTTTTGTTGTCGCTAACTTTGCCAAAGCAACTGCTGATTCCAAAGCGTTATGCGAATAACCAATCTCAAAGAGATCTTTCTCTGATAGCGAAGTAAGGATTGTTACGGCAGTTATGGAAATTTTCGGGGCGGCAGCAGCTGCCGCGGCAACCATCTCTCCTCCACCACTTGCGTGAATAGTCAGAAATCTTGGATTAATTTGCTCAACCGAACCGACCGCACCTGCTACCGTATTTGGAATATCATGCAATTTAAGATCAAGAAAAAGATCGAAATCCCCGGCCTCGCGAAGAGTGGAAATGCCCGCTTCTCCGAATTTCAGAAAGAATTCAAGGCCGACTTTGTAGGTTGAGATTGATGATCGAGTGCATTCAATCCAACTCTTTGCGGTATTGAGATCCTTAGTGTCTAACGCCAATATAATTGGTGATTTCATGCTCACTCCGCCCTGTGGGCATATCCCACTGCCTCATGCAAACTATTAAATCCCTTTGCGACCAATAGATTCTGCAACTCACTCTTCACTTTCATAACCGCTGTTGGATTGCCGAAAGTTGCTGTACCTACTGAGACTGCAGATGCCCCGGCAAGAATCAATTGGAGCGCATCATTACCGTTTGTGACACCGCCCATTCCCAAAATACGCACGTGCGGGAGCCGAGCATGAACTTGATAAATGGCGCGAACCGCAATGGGACGGATAGCTGGACCAGATAATCCGCCAGTCTTTCCGGCAAGTCGTGGTCGCAATGTCTCAGTATCAATCACCATTCCAAGAACTGTATTGATCAGCGCTAAAGAATCTGCGCCCGCTGATACAACTTCTTCTGCAATTGCTGAAATATCTGTGACATCCGGAGTTAATTTCGCAATTATCGGAAGTTCTCCTCCGATATTTCGGCGCACCGCCTCAATTGCTGCCCGAGCCGTTACTGGATCGCAAGCAAAAACTTGGCCCCGATTCTCCACATTGGGACAGGAGATATTAACTTCTAGAGCTGAAATTCCAGATACCGATCGCATCTTTCTGGCGAGGACAGCGTAATCATCTACGCTTTCCCCGGCGATGCTGACGACGATTTTGGCTCCTTGCGATATCAGCCATGGAACATCATTCTCAAGAAAGATATCGATACCGGGTCCTTGTAAACCGATGGAGTTGAGCATTCCGGAAGGAGTTTCGGCCATCCGCGGCGTAGCACGGCCAGACCGTGCCTTGACCATGATCGACTTTGTGACGACTGCTCCCAATTCCGTTAAAGGAAAAAATTGCGCGAGCTCCTTACCTGAACCAGCACAACCACTTGCTGTAAAAATTGGGTTATCAAAGCGCGCTTGGCCTAAAGAAGTGCTGAAATCAAATGTCATCAGGCACCCCACGTACCTTCTGGAATCTTACGTTTGCTATCCCAAATAACGTTTGCGCCATCCATTACCGGTCCGTCAATACAGGAACGGAGCATTTTGATCACTCCGGAACTGTCTCTAACTGGAATCACACAGGTCATGCACACACCGATACCGCAGGCCATCGATTCTTCAACGGCGCATTGATGCATGATTCCTTTGGCGTTAGCAATCTCCGTAATCGCTGCGAGCATTCCCATAGGGCCACACGAGTAGACAATGTCGATCGAATTCGAATCAATGAGATCTGTCAGAACATCACTTACTTTGCCAAGAACTCCAGCTGACCCATCATCAGTTGTGATGGTTAATGAGCTCACAGAGCGCTTACCCTCCAACGGTGCATAAATTTTTGCAGCAGAGGATGCTCCTAGGACCATATCTACCCGACATCCACGCGCTTTGAGAACTTCTGATAATCCAAAGAGTGGAGCGCTTCCATAGCCACCGCCGACCAAAAGTGCGCGAACCGGTTCTGACGGGATTCCAAAAGCTGTGCCTAGCGGTGCGATGAGATCAACCACATCATCTACCCCACATGAGGTGAGCCAGCGACTTCCTCCACCATGGGGTGCAACAACGAGTTCTATCAAACCGTTACCGGCGCCGCGATCAACTGCGCGATAAATGGCGAACGCTCGACGAAGCACCATGGATGAATTTTCGCCACCCACCGATATAGCTACGAAATTTCCAGGCTTGCAGAGCGCTGCAATCTCCCCCACATTGAAAACCATGTGATGGTAGGCGCCCACTTTCTTATTGCTCACAATTTGCGCCGATACCTGTCGAGCGTTGCGATTAATTTTATTCATGAATCTTCATCCACTCCTGAACCGGACGAGTGGACATGGGAGTGCGTTGCAGGTCGACAATTCCAGCGACTGCAGCTTTAAATCCAGCAATCGTGGTGATACATGGAACCGAACGTTGGACTGCAGCCGTTCGAATCATCCAGCCATCTTGCTTAGATCCACGACCCAGTGGTGTATTGATCACCAGATTGACATCACCATCATGAATAATTTCTACCGCAGTCTTGACTCCATCAGCGCTGCGACCCTCTGAATGCTTTCGAACAAGTGTGGAGGAAACTCCGCCTGCTTTGAGGAAATCATGTGTTCCTTGAGTTGCAAAGAGCGCAAAGCCCAAAGCTGATAATTGTTGTGCCGGAACAAGTGATTGGGCTTTATCTCGCTGCGAGAAGGAGAGAAAAATGGAGCCACTTAGTGGCAGGGCACCGAAAGCAGCAGATTGGCTCTTGGCATATGCCTCACCAAATGTGGCAGCAATTCCCATGACTTCGCCAGTGGATTTCATTTCCGGACCCAAAACTGAATCCACTCCCGTGCCATCAATTCGCCTAAAACGATTCCATGGAAGAACTGCTTCTTTCACCGAAATACCATTAGCAATCCCGTCCCCCGTCACTGGCAATACTCCGTCAGCTCGAAGTTGGGAGATGGATACTCCGGTAGCAATCAATGCAGCTGCTTTAGCAAGTGGACGTCCAGTCGCCTTACTGACAAAAGGCACCGTACGAGATGCGCGTGGATTGGCTTCGATCACATACAACTCTTCATTCACCAGACTGTTGTTGGTTATGGCAAATTGGATATTAATCAATCCGCGCACACCCACCCCGCGCGCCAATTTTTCAGTCGCTGCTCGAATGCGCTCTTTCATAAAAGTGGTAACGGAATACGAGGGCAGCACGCAAGCAGAATCACCTGAGTGAATTCCCGCCTCCTCGATGTGCTCCATAATCCCGGCCAAGTAGAGATCTGCTCCGTCATAGAGTGCATCGACATCGATCTCAATTGCATCATCAAGGAAACGATCAATAAGAACTGGGTGATTAGGCGTTATTTCTGTTGCTTTAGTGATGAAATTGGCAAGCGATTCATCATCATAAACAATCTCCATGCCGCGGCCACCAAGGACGAAAGAAGGGCGAACCAGAACTGGATAGGAAATCCGCTTTGCCACCTCTAGCGCCTCCTCATACGAGTTGGCCATTCCAAATTCAGGTGCCGCTAAATCATTGACGCGTAAGATTTCACCGAACTGTCCACGATCCTCTGCTAAATCAATGGCATCCGGAGATGTGCCCAAAATATTAACGCCGGCATCCATCAAGCCGCGCGCAAGACCAAGTGGAGTTTGACCACCTAATTGAGCGATCACACCGAGAATCGGTCCTGCCTGTGACTCGGCATGGATAACTTCTAATACATCTTCCAAAGTGAGTGGCTCAAAATAAAGTCGATCCGAAGTGTCGTAGTCAGTGGAAACGGTTTCTGGGTTGCAATTGATCATGATGGTTTCATAACCCGCATCCCTCAGCGCAAAGGCGGCATGAACGCAGGAATAATCAAACTCGACGCCTTGCCCGATTCGGTTTGGGCCGCTACCTAAAATAATTACCGCGGGCTTGGTTCGAGAAATAACTTCACTCTCCGAGTCATAACTGGAGTAATGATAGGGAGTGTGTGCTTCAAACTCGGCTGCACATGTATCTACCGTTTTGTAGACCGGGCGAATACCCAGACGTTGCCGGGTGACCGTGACATCGGCGGGCAAAGTTTGTAATATTTCGGCAATCTGAATGTCAGAAAATCCATTTGTCTTGGCCTCGAAAATGAGATCAGCTGTGAGCTCGCCATGCTCTGCAATCTTCACGGCAATTGCATTAATCCCATCAATTTGCGCGAGGAACCACGGATCAATCTTTGTGGCCGCAAAAACTTCCTCGATCGAGGCGCCGAGGAAAAGTGCTCGCTGCACTTGTTGCAATCGAAATTCAGTGGGTACCTTTATCGCTGTGAGTAAGTCGACCAGATTCTCATGTCCCGGTAAGAATGAGAAGCTCGTTCCCTTCTTCTCCACCGAACGCAAAGCTTTTTGTAGCGCTTCATTGAAGCTACGACCAATCGCCATCGCTTCTCCAACCGACTTCATGGTTGTGGTCAGACGATTATCTGCTTCCGGAAATTTCTCAAATGCAAACCTTGGAACTTTAACGACGATGTAATCCAAAGTTGGTTCAAAGGAGGCTGGGGTTGACTTGGTAATGTCATTTTGGATCTCATCTAAGGTGTAGCCGATAGCCAATTTGGTCGCGATCTTTGCGATCGGAAAGCCGGTGGCTTTTGAAGCAAGTGCTGAAGAGCGCGACACACGTGGATTCATTTCGATAACAATGATGCGACCATCTGCAGGATTCACCGCAAATTGGATATTACAACCACCAGTGTCCACTCCTACTTCACGTATGATGTCGATCGAAAGATCGCGTAAGCGTTGGTACTCAACATCTGTAAGAGTTAAAGCCGGAGCAACCGTAATTGAATCGCCGGTATGAACGCCCATTGGATCAATATTTTCAATACTGCACACAATCACGACATTATCTTTATGATCGCGCATAACTTCGAGTTCGTACTCTTTCCAACCAATGATTGATTCTTCCAACAAAACTTCCGTGGTTGGGCTGTGCCGAAGGCCGGCACCACCGATCAACTCAAGCTCCGCTGAGTCATAAGCTATTCCCGATCCCAAGCCACCCATGGTGAAACTAGGGCGAACAACAACTGGATATTTCAGCTCATCGGCAGCGGCATGCAACTCCGACATCGTGTGACAGATTCTTGAGAGCGAGGATTCTCCCCCAACTTTGGCAACAATCTCGCGGAAAATTTCGCGATCCTCACCGCGCTTAATCGCTTCAATATCGGCGCCAATTAATTTCACACCCAAGCGCTCCAGTGACCCGCGCTCATACAACTGCATGGCGGCGTTGAGAGCTGTCTGTCCACCAAGTGTTGCCAGGATAGCGGTTGGCTTCTCACGTTCAATAATCTGTTCAATGATCTCTGGCGTGATTGGTTCGATATATGTTGCATCCGCAAACTCTGGGTCAGTCATAATCGTCGCTGGATTAGAGTTAATGAGGATTACTCTGATTCCCTCGGACCGAAGAACTCGACAAGCTTGGGTACCGGAATAATCAAATTCACATGCTTGTCCGATCACAATTGGACCACTGCCAATAACGAGAACGCTTTCGATAGATGTATCTCTAGGCATATTAGGCGACTACCTTCCCAGAAGATTTCTCCATCAATTCAAGAAAGTGGTCAAATAAATAAGTCGCATCATGTGGACCGGCCGCAGCTTCCGGGTGATACTGCACGCTAAAAACTGGGGTCTCTAACAACTCGAGTCCTTCGACCACATTGTCGTTAAGGCAGATATGTGACACATACCCAGCGCCATACACCGTATTGAAATTCATCTCTACTGGCGCAGCAACAGCAAAGCCATGATTATGAGCCGTAATTTCAACTTTGCCTGACTTCAAGTTCTTTACGGGCTGATTAATGCCACGGTGTCCAAAGGGAAGTTTGTAAGTCTCAAACCCCAGAGCGCGACCGATGATTTGATGCCCAAAACAAATCCCAAAGAGTGGAATCTTTAGATCCATGAGGGAACGTACTAGTGCGATTACATCGGTCATTGTTGCGGGGTCACCTGGACCATTTGATAAGAAGACGCCATCAGGATTAATCGCTCGGATCTCATCCAGAGTGGTGGAAATCGGCATCACGTGAACTTCAATACCGCGTTCTGCCATATTGCGCGGGGTTGCCGCCTTAATACCTAGATCTAGCGCTGCTACGACAAACTTCTTTTCTACTCCCTCAGGAGGATGTACTACGTAAGTTTCATGCGTGGAAACATCTCCGGCTAAGAATGCGCCAGCCATCTGTGGGGATTTGCGAACACGAATAACCATTTCATCACGGGTGAGCTCTACATCCGAGAATATTCCTACTCGCATCGCGCCGCGATCGCGCAGATGTCGAGTAATTGCACGGGTATCTACTCCCCGAATTCCCACAACGCCAGAAGCTATGAGTTCATCTTCCAATGATCGTTCAGAACGCCAATTAGAGGTACGTGGCGTGGGATTTCGAACCACAAAACCCGATACCCAGATCTTGCGTGACTCTTCATCGGGAGTATTCATCCCGGTATTTCCAATATGCGGAGCAGTCATGATCACCACTTGCTTGTGATACGAAGGATCAGTCAAAGTTTCTTGATATCCAGTCATGCCAGTTGAAAAAACAGCTTCTCCGAAAGTTTCACCTGTGGCCGCCCAGCTCTGGCCTTCGAAAACTGCGCCATCATCTAGAACGAGAAATGCTTTTGCCATTACTTTGCAGCACCTTCCCGAACCTCGGAGTCCGCCAAAACCAGGCGCCCTCGGTAGATAGTGTGAGTAACAACAGCGGGAAGTTCCATTTTGTTAAATGGAGTGTTCTTACTCTTAGAGGCCATCTTATTGCGATCTACCGTCCAACGCGCTTGCGTATCGATCAATGCGAGATTTGCCACACTGCCGACCGCGATCACTTGACCATGATCGGTGTAACCGGCAATTTTCGCGGGATTTGTAGACATCCTTTGTACTAGCCCGGCCCAATCTAGTAGTCCGGTTTCAATCATTGTCTGAACAACTACTGAGAGCGCTGTCTCCAGACCCAGCATTCCAAATGCTGCGGCTTGCCATTCGCAATCCTTATCCTCCGATGGATGAGGCGCGTGATCAGTGGCGACAATATCGATTGTGCCATCCGCCAATCCCGCACGAAGCGCCATAACATCAACTTCGGTACGAAGTGGAGGATTTACCTTAAAAACTGCGTCATATCCGCGAACCGATTCATCGGTCAACAACAAATGATGCGGAGTAACTTCTGCCGTAACTTTAACTCCTCGTGCTTTCGCCCAACGAACGAGTTCCACTCCCCCCGCCGTAGTGAGGTGAGCAATGTGAAGCCTGGAATCAACGTGCTCAGCAAGGAGGATATCGCGCGCAATAATCGCCTCTTCAGCGATCGCTGGCCATCCGGCGAGACCCAATTCGGAGGAAACTGCGCCCTCATTCATCTGGGCACCTTCGGTTAAGCGAGGTTCTTGTGCATGCTGGGAGATCAAACCATCGAAGGATTTCACGTACTCCAACGCTCTGCGCATGATCAACGGATCATAAACACACTTTCCATCATCACTAAAAATTCGCACCTTTGCTGCAGATTGATTCATTGCTCCAAGTTCAGAAAGTTTCTTACCTTCTAACCCAACAGTCACAGCTCCGATTGGGAAGACATCGCACAAGCCAGTTGCTTCTCCAAGTCGGAATATCTGTTCGACCACGCCTGCAGTGTCGGCAACAGGCAAGGTATTTGCCATCGCTGAGATCGCCGTAAAGCCACCTCTTACGGCGGCACGTGAGCCAGTATCAACAGTCTCGGCATCCTCACGTCCAGGTTCGCGCAAATGTGTATGTAGATCGACTAGACCAGGTATAAGTAGTGAACCTTTGGCATCGATCACTTGCGATCCCTTTGTTATCGAACCAGCTGGCGCGATCTGGGCAATTTTCTCTTCTTCGATGAGTAAATCAATTCTTTGGCCATCAACCAATAGCGCGTTCTTAATTATCAGAGACATTTATGCACCTGCTTGCTGTGTGAGTGGAGCGCCGCCAAGAAGTTGATAGAGAACGGCCATGCGAGTAAGCACGCCATTTGATACTTGCTGCAACACAACAGATTGAAGTGAATCAGCCGAATCTGCGCTGATCTCCAAACCGCGATTCATTGGACCGGGGTGCATGACAATGCCGCCTGATTTTTGCATTTTCAATCTACGCGCATCTAGCCCAAACTGTCGCGAATATTCACGTTCACTCGGGAAGAAAGAATTTTGCATACGCTCACTTTGGATACGAAGCATCATCACTACATCGAGTTCCGGGAGTGCGTCATCAAAGTTATATGAAACCTCTACGTCCCAGGTGCTTGCACCTACTGGTATCAATGTCGGAGGAGCAATGAGAGTCACCTTTGCCCCCAATTTCTTGAGAAGAAGCACGTTAGAACGGGCCACTCGACTATGGAGGATATCTCCCACTATTCCGACGTGAAGACCTTCAAAGCCATTGCGAAAGTGGGGGAAATTTTGTCGAATTGTGTATGCATCCAATAACGCTTGCGTCGGATGCTCATGTGTTCCATCTCCCGCGTTAATCACAGCAGCAGAAATCCATCCTGAATCTGCTAATCGTTGCGCTGCTCCCGATGCGCTGTGGCGAATGATTACTGCATCGGCGCCCATAGCCTGAAGTGTCTGCGCTGTATCTTTTAAGCTCTCCCCTTTACTTACCGAGGAGCCTTTTGCTGAGAAGTTAATGACATCGGCGGAGAGTCGCTTCGCCGCAGATTCGAAGGAGATGCGAGTTCGCGTTGAATCCTCAAAAAAGAGATTCACGATGGTTCGTCCACGCAGGGTGGGAAGTTTCTTGGAAGCGCCATCAGAGATCTTTCCGAGCTCCTCTGCAGTATCCAAAATCGATATTACATCGGCACGATCGAGATCATTGATGCTGAGTAAGTGGGTTTTCATCATGAACCCGTCACAATCTCAACCAAGTCATCTCCATCGATCTCACTCAAGAGTACTTTCACACTCTCGGTCGCTGAGGTCGGGATGTTCTTACCCACATAATCGGCGCGAATGGGCAGCTCGCGATGTCCGCGATCGACAAGAACTGCAAGTTGAACGCTCTTTGGCCGACCGATCTCACCTATGGCATCTAGCGCTGCGCGAATAGTCCGACCCGAGAAGAGCACGTCATCTACAAGCACTACATCTCTTCCTTCAATTCCTTCCGCCGGGATAACAGTGGGAAGCAAAGGGCGTGGCGGACGTAGTCGTAGATCATCGCGATGAAGGGTGATATCTAAAGTCCCATGGGGTACTGGCGAATCAATTTCGGCGAGGATTGCAGAAATGCGCTCGCTCAAAAATGCGCCACGAGTGGGAATTCCTAAAATTGTTAAATTACTTGTTCCATGATTTCGCTCGACAATTTCATGAGCGATTCTTTTAAGGGCGCGGCCGATATCGCCGGCATCCAGAACTGCAGCCATTTTTTCTCCTTCGCCGCCTCACAGGACGGATCGTTAAAGGGTGTGGCGGTAGATTATCACTGGCCCACCGATCGGGGCGAATTGGCTATTTCTCGGAGTGTTACAGCGAGAAAGATGGTTTGAGCGCGATTATGCGTCCAAGTACGCCGTTGATATACCCCGCAGAATCGTCAGTAGAGAGTTCTTTAGCAAACTCCACTGCTTGCGAAGCGGCAATCTCATCAGCCAGATCGCTCTCCCAGAGAATTTCAAAAATTGCGATACGAAGAATATTTCTATCAACTGCCGGCATCCGGTCCATATCCCATCCTTGGGCATAGGTTGTGATGAGCTCATCGATCTTTGAGCGATGTTCCTGAACTCCAGAAATCAAAAATTTGGCATACTCTGCCTGCGAGATTTGAGAGAGATCCTCTGCGCCTCTCTCGGAGAGAAGAGTTAAAGGATCGCCACCACGAATATCTGCCTCATATAAGAAATCAAGTGCACGTTTACGTGCCTTTACGCGTGCGCTCAAGGTTAGTTAGCGCGGCCGAGATAAGCACCGGTACGTGTATCTACCAAGACTTTCTCATCTTGCTTAATGAAGAGCGGTACTTGAATGTTGATGCCTGTCTCTAGCGTCGCTGGCTTTGTGCCACCAGATGAACGATCGCCTTGAATTCCAGGCTCGGTGTAAGTAATCGTTAATTCGACCGAAGCCGCAAGCTCGACATAGAGCGGATTTCCTTCATGAACAGCTACGTTTGCTGAGCAATTTTCCAGCATGTAATTTGCTGCTTCTCCGACCACATCAGAGGAGATACTCATCTGATCGAATGTCTTATCGTCCATAAAAATGAAATCATCGCCATCGCGATAGAGAAACTGCATATCGCGCTTCTCGAGAATCGCCACATCTACCTTGACGCCAGCATTAAATGTTCGGTCGATCACCTTTCCGGTCATTACCGACTTCAATTTAGTGCGTACGAATGCCGGACCCTTGCCTGGCTTCACGTGTTGGAATTCGACGACGTTCCACAATTGACCTTCGATATCAAGGGTCATGCCGTTCTTTAGATCATTTGTCGTTGCCATCAGAGTTCCATTTCTATATTTATTCAGCTCGTTAAAAGCAAAAGTGCTATCAGCGAAGAATACCTGAGAGAGCGATTAGGGCCAATTTGTAAGAAGCAGGGCCAAATCCAGCGATAGTTCCATGCGCAACACCCGAAATAACCGAGGTATGACGGAACTCCTCGCGCGCCATCGTGTTAGAGAGGTGAACTTCGATGAGCGGAGCTTTTAACATATCGGCGGCATCGCGAATCGCATAGGAATAATGGGTAAATGCAGCAGGATTGAGAATAACCGGCAATTTCTCATCGGCGGCTTGATGCAACCAGGTGATCAATTCTGCTTCGCTATCGGTCTGGCGCACATCAGCCTCAAATCCTGCGGCGCTAGCTTCGGCAACAATAAAGGCAGAAAGATCGGCGAAACTCATATCACCATAAAGAGCAGAATCGCGAATATCCAAACGCCCCAGATTGGGACCATTTAATACAAGAACTTTCATTGTGCAATTCTCTCATAGGCGACATGAATATCATCGGGAGTAACTGATTCCATCCATCCGGGTGTCGAGGGGGCAGAGATTCCAACAAAACGGAGATGAGAACCTCGATTCTTCTTATCCCCCTTCATCAGCTCTAGTAAATCCTTAAGCGCTGAAGCTGGGTAGGAAGTTGGTAAATCAAATCGTTGGAGGAGCGAGATTGTGTGGTTGACGACAGAAGGAGCTAGGCCGAGATGCTGGACAGAAAGCTCAGCTGCGAAAATAAGGCCCAGAGCAACCGCTTCCCCATGGCGCAAAGCATAATTTTCCCGCTTCTCAATTGCGTGACCAAGAGTGTGGCCGTAATTGAGAATCTCACGAAGCTTCGATTCTGTGAAATCTTGACTAACAATTGATGCTTTGAATTCCGCACTCTTAAAGATGAGTTCGGTGGCATGCAATCTCGCATCCTTTACATCTGTACATTGCTCTAACAGATCAAGAATGGTGAGATCACCAATAAATCCGGTCTTAATGACTTCTGCCAAACCAGCAGAAAAATCTCGATCCGGCAGTGAATCCAAGAAAGTGAGGTCGATAAACACGCCCGCAGGAGAATAAAAGGAACCAATCAGATTCTTGCCAAATTCAGAATTAATGCCAGTCTTACCACCAATCGAAGCATCTACCGCCCCGGCAAGTGTCGTGGGGATTGCATACCAAGATATCCCTCGAAGCCATGATGCTGCGACGAATCCCGCCAAATCTGTTGTTGCACCGCCCCCGATAGCAACCACTGCATCACTTCGAGTCAGATTGAGCGACCCGGCTGAACTCAGTGCTTGTCGCCAAATATCAATGCTCTTCTGCTCTTCACCTTCTGGAGTTTCAAAAAGGTGCACATTTACGGAAATTAATTCACGAAGATGAAATCTCTCGACAACAAAGGAGGGCGCGATGATCAGAAGTCGCTCGTGTGAAGAAATGACGGTATGTAGAGCGGCCTTCCAATCGCAGCCCACCTGAATTTCATAGTTTCGATCAGCAGATACTTTGATCGTTCTCATGTCGATAACCCCTCTAGGTATCGTGCGATGGATTCAGCTACTTCACTTGGCTTCTTACTGTCAGTTGAAAAAGTTCGCGTCGCCAATTTCTCATAGATGGGCTTTCGAACTTCCATCAGAGCCAACCACTGTTGGCGTGGATTGACTAGCAACATGGGACGATCTTTGTTAAAACCTACTCGAGGCGCCGCCTGAGAAATCGAAACTTCTAGGTAAATAATGGGAGTTCGAGAATTCTCCAATGCTTTCCTTATCTCAGGAGTCATCACCGCTCCCCCGCCCAATGACACGATCGCATTGGATGATGTGATTGCTGTGAGAACCACATCAGATTCATACTTTCTAAAAGTAGCTTCGCCATCATCAACAAAAATGTCGGAAATCTTCTTCCCTGCCATTTTCTCTACTTCAGCATCTGTATCAATAACAGGCAGAGCGCTCGTCTTAGCAAGGGCTTTTGCAACAGATGACTTGCCCGCGCCGGGAGGGCCGATCAGAATTACGCGAGGCATAGATGGACTACTTAATAATGAGAGTCGCGAGATAGTTCTCGTAATTGCGCTTTACTTCCTGCACGCTATCGCCACCAAATTTCTCGAGAACAGCGTCTGCGATTACAAGTGCGACCATTGCCTCGGCAACTATTCCGGCCGCTGGTACCGCACAGACATCCGAACGTTGGTTGATCGCCTTCGCTGGTTCGCCGGTCTTAACATCAATTGTGTCCAGTGCACGTGGCACAGTGGAGATCGGTTTCATAGCTGCGCGGACGCGTAAAATTTCGCCATTAGACATTCCGCCCTCGGTGCCACCGGCGCGGTCGGTGCGTCGAACGATTTTGCCTTGGGAATTCTTTTCGATTTCATCATGTGCAACCGAACCACGACGACGAGCAGTAGTGAATCCATCGCCAATCTCAACACCTTTGATTGCTTGAATACCCATAACTGCACCGGCAAGACGGGAATCAAGTCTGCGATCCCAATGCGTATGAGAGCCAAGCCCAGGTGGAAGATCAAAAACGAGAACTTCAATGACTCCACCGAGAGTATCGCCGGCAGAGTGAGCTGATTCGATTTCGGCGATCATCGCAGCACTTGCAGTCGCATCCGCGCAGCGCACTGGATCGGAATCGACTTTATCCCGGTCGGCATAAGTAGGTAGGTAATAATTTTCAGGAACACTCGCTTCGCCAATGCTCAATACATGGCTCATCAATTTCACGCCAATACTCTGTTCGAGAAATGCGCGAGCGACAGATCCCAGTGCAACGCGCGCTGCAGTCTCACGAGCGGAAGCTCGTTCGAGTATGGGTCTGGCATCATCAAAGTCATATTTCTGCATGCCGACTAAATCCGCATGACCAGGACGTGGCCTGGAGAGCGGGGCGTTACGCGCTAAAGAATCCAACTCTGCTTGTGCCACTGGGTCTGGCGACATGACCTTCTCCCATTTTGGCCATTCGGAGTTGCCAATCTCAATTGCGATTGGACCGCCTTGGGATTTTCCATGGCGAATTCCACCCTTTATCGTTACTGCATCCGCTTCAAAATTCTGTCTCGCCCCGCGTCCAAAACCCAAACGGCGACGACGCAAATCGCCATCGATCATCTCTGTTGTTATATCGACATGGGCGGGCAATCCTTCAAGGATGGCACTTAAGGCAGGGCCATGTGACTCTCCTGCTGTTAACCAACGAAGCATTCGAAATCCACCTTTAATAATGAAGAATGATCAGGGCGCTATTCTGGCAGAGATTGATCCCATCTCGCGCCTAATTAGTCCAAATGGCGAGAAATAGTGCCGCAAAAATGAATGGCGCAAAGGGAATGCTCTTTACTTTTTCACGAGATAACGCCCGGAGAAGCAAGGCGCAGATTCCACCAAGGACCCAACACCATAATTGCCACGAAATAACTGATCCATATTTGGAAGCTAGAGGTGAGAGCGCACAGAAAAGTTTGGCATCTCCCATTCCTATTGCGGATGTGGCAAGTGCAAAGGTGATGAAGATGGCAGCGAAGCCAAATATCACCAATATATCAATTCTGGAATGAGCGATGCAGAGCGTAAGGATCGCCAGAGCGCTCACTTCACGATTTCGAATTATTCGATATCGAAGATCAATGTATGAGAAATGGATCGCCCATAGACCAAGTATCAAAAGCATCCGTCAGGTTAACCTGCGGGAACTACACCTCAAGAAGGGCTGTGTATAAGACCTTGCGCATCTGCTCGTAATCGAAAACATTCCCCGTCATTAAAGAAATTTGATCAAGGGCTTGTTCTACCAAAAGATCTCTGCCGGAAATAACCGGTTGACCCGATTCACGCCACTTAGCGGCCAAAGGTGTCGGCCAGGGATGATAGAGAACATCGAGTAGAACACCCTGGGGTTGGGTATCAACTAAATCCTGCAGATTGATGACTCCAGCCGGGACTGTTGAAATTACTAAGTCATACGAAGATAAATCCGAAGACATTTCAAGTGCTTTCACATCAATTCTTCCACCTGCTTGAATTAAGGCGCCGAGACGCTCCGGGGAGCGTAGGAGTACATCTACATTTTCAGTAAAAGCACGGAGAGCTCCAAGTGCGGCGCGCGCAGTTCCTCCTCCCCCAATTACACAGACAGATGTAAAGGAGAGTCCCTGAAGCAGGCGCGTGAATGCAAGCAGATCAGTAGAGGAGGCGACCCAGTGACCATCTCTATTGACCACGGTATTTGCTGATGCAATTTCGCGGGCAAGTGGGTCAATATCTCCAACGATATTGATGACCTCTTCCTTCAATGGCATGGTAAGTGAAAATCCGGAATAATCCTGCGCCAAAGATTTTTCTAGAAAGGGCTTCAGTTCATTTAACTTCACTTCAATTGCTTGGTAATCACCCGAAACTCCGAGATGGGTGTATGCCGCGCGATGGAGAAGTGGTGAGAGTGAATGAGCGATCGGTGATCCAAGTACGGCTGCTTTAATCACTTGAATGCACCTGCCGCCCTGTTCTTATTGAATTCTGTTACCCACCCCTGAAATACATCAAAGCTTTTTGTGAAGCGGGTATCCCTAGGCTTAACAGTAATGAAGTAGAGCCAATCCCCGTCGGCCGGCTTTTGTGTTGCAGCTATTGCCGCAAGACTGGGATTGTTTATTGGCGTTGGAGGCAATCCCACGACGCGATAGGTGTTATATGGAGAATTAATCTGGGTCGATTTAGTGGACAGGTGTATCTGCCCTCGCAAATTTGCAGCGAATTGGACTGTTGAGTTGAGCTGAAGCGGCATACCGATCGAGAGCCGGTTATAGATAACCCGCGCAACTTTGGCATAGACATCAGGATCACCCTCCACTTGAACCATGGAAGCGATGGTCAACACTTGGTAGGCGGAATACTTTCCGTATCCTCGCAAAACGCCAGAATCTAAGGTCGAGCTCGCAAATTTCGCCAGCATCGCTTTTATTGCTGTCGATGATGGCGTTCCAGGAGCAAATGAATAGTGGGCCGGAAAGAGCTCTCCCTCTAAAGATGGGGCAAGAATTCCCTTAATTCCCGCGGTCGCTGAATGCGAATTATCAATATTTCGATTTGCCCGAAGCACTGCGACAACGTCGCTGACAGTCGAACCCTCTTTCACGACAATGACCCCGATCAGCCGCTTTTGATCGAGTAACTCTACAAGCGCTTGTTTATTGGGAATATGTGTGTGCACCGTATGAATTCCAGGTGCAATACTTTGCGATCGCTTATCGGAGATAGCAAGTGCCGTGAAAGTCTTCGCACTCTTGATAACTCCTGCTTTAAATAAACTCTGGGCAATAGAACTTCCTACTTCACCATTGCCAACCGTAATTGAAGTCTCCACGCCTTGCGCACCAGCAGCGAAGTCATCGCTCCCGGCAAATATCCGAACCGCTCCATAGATCGCTATAACTGACAGAAGGCCGCTAGCAATTAATACCCTGGAATTAATTCTCATCGCGAGTCCTTAGATGGGACTCCTTGCAATCGCTCCGCATTCAGAGCGCTCTCCAAAATCGCGGTGGCCGCAACCTCGTCCACTGTTCTGCGGGCTTCTCTGGAATCCCTTCCAGAATCCTTTAAAGAGCGATTTGCACTCACAGTTGTTAGACGTTCATCGATCAAAAAGATCGGGATCTGAGTAATTGCTCTCATATTCAAGACGAATTGCTCGACCGAAGCCTCTTTCGCACTTGTTGCGCCCGAAAGGTGCTGTGGTTTTCCCACGACTATGTAGATGGGTTCAAGATCCTGCAACAGAGTGGCGATCTGACCGAGAAATTGTGGATCTTCAGTCGCTAAAGTCGAATGTGGCGTGGCAAGAATTCCGGAAATATCCGTGACCGCAACCCCGGTGCGAACATCGCCATAATCAAAAGCGATTCGTCGTCCCGTTTGCATATTACTTACCAGCTAGTTGACCTACAGAGGATGCAATCTCTTCCAGTGCTGCCGCAATTTTAGAAGCATCGCTTCCTCCTCCTTGGGCGAAATCATCGCGTCCGCCGCCACCACCACCAAGAATCGCAGACCCAGTCTTTACGAGAGCCCCCGCTTTAACACCTAATTTCTGGGCAACATCGCTGGCTGCTACAACAAGTGAAACACGATCCTCGCCACGAGAGACCAGAATGACAACACCATTCTTTAGTCGATTACGTAAATCAGTCGCAATCGTACGAAGATCATCGCCCGAAATTCCATCGCCGAGTTCTGCGCAAATCATCTGCAGATCACCGACATTTGTGGCCTTTGATAACAAAGCCGCGGAGTTGGCTAGCGCCTGTGAAGTTTTAAATGCTGCGAGTTCTTTCTCTACCGTCTTCATTCGCTCGATCATTTCAGAAATGCGCTCTGGAAGTTCCTCAGTGCGCGATCCTTTTATCAAATCGGTCAGGGAGTTGAGAAGAATGTGCTCTCGAGCAAGAAAACCAAATGCATCATGACCGACCAAAGCTTCAACTCGTCTGACACCAGCACCAATAGATGATTCGCCCAATAATTTAACTAGTCCTAATTGCCCAGAAGTAGTGACGTGGGTTCCACCGCATAATTCATGAGCCCAATCTCCCACGCTAACAACACGCACTTGATCACCATATTTCTCGCCGAAGAGCGCCATTGCTCCCATTGCCTTCGCTTCTGGCTGGGTCATGGTTTGTGCTGTGACCTCTAAATTTTCAAGGAGCAGTGCATTTACACGCGACTCAACGTCACCGAGCACTGATGCTGGAACAGATCCAGTCGCGGGAAAATCGAATCGGAATCGACCAGGAGCGTTCTCTGAGCCAGCTTGGGTAGCGGTTTCACCTAGAGCTTCCCGAAAAGCTTTGTGAACCATATGGGTGGCGGTGTGTGCACGAGAAATTGCAAGGCGACGCTCACGATCGATAGTTGCTAGTGCGCCATCATTCACAGACAGCGCGCCAGAAATAACTTGGCCACGGTGGATGTAGAGGCCAGGAACCGGAGATTGAACATCATCAATTTCAACAATTGCGCCATTACCTAAAGTAATTCGCCCACCGTCGGGGAGTTGTCCACCCCCTTCTGAATAGAAAGGTGTTCGATCGAGGATTAGTTCCACATCAGCATCTACTGGAGCTTCATTAACACTCTTGCCATCAATAAGAATCGCCTTCAATGTTGCTTCAGATTGCATCTCCGAGTAGCCAGTAAATGTCGTAGCGCCAATAGCATCGATGATTTTTCGATATTCGCTAACATCAGTATGGCCAGTCTTCTTTGCTCGAGCATCGGCTTTCGCGCGATCCTTCTGTTCCTTCATTAATTTACGAAAACCATCTTCATCAACAGATAGACCAGATTCTGAGGCCATCTCCAGGGTTAAATCGAAAGGGAAACCATAAGTGTCATGCAACTTAAATACGGTATCCCCAGCAAGCTTGGTTGACTTAGCGCTCTTCACTTGGGTTGCTGCCAGATCGAAGATTTGAGTTCCGCTCTTCAGAGTAGCCAAGAAGGACTCTTCCTCGTTTGTGGACACCGCAAGGATTCGTTCCTGACCGGCAACAAGTTCTGGATACTGTGGACCCATTGCTCCGATAGAAGCCTTAATGAGCTCTCCCATATTTCCATCTGGTGCACCCAAGATTCGCATATTGCGAATTGTGCGACGCATCATCCGACGAAGAACATAACCACGTCCTTCATTTCCAGGTAGAACGCCATCGCCCACCAACATCATCGACGTTCGAGCATGGTCAGCCACCACTCGAAGCGATATATCACTCTTTTCATTTGCGCCATATTTAACGCCGCTGAGCTGCGAGGCTCGAGCAAGAATTTGCATGGTTGTATCAATCTCATAAATATTTTCAACGCCCTGCAAAAGGGCCGCAGTACGCTCTAGGCCAAGACCAGTATCGATATTTTTTGCTGGAAGTTCTCCAAGAATTGGGTAACTATCTTTGCTGGTTCCTTCACCTCGAACATTTTGCATGAAGACCAGATTCCAAATTTCGAGATATCGATTTTCATCTGCAATCGGGCCACCATCGGCTCCATATGCTGGACCACGATCGAAATAGATTTCCGAGCAAGGACCACATGGACCTGGAACACCCATGGACCAGAAATTGTCCGCCATATCGCGACGTTGGATTCGCTCCCGAGGGATGCCGATCTTCTTATGCCAAATCTCTTCCGCCTCGTCATCATCTTTGTAGACAGTTACCCACAACTTTGATTCCGGAAATCCATAACCACCATCAGAAATCGGTTTGGTTAATAACTCCCAGGCAAGTGAAATCGCGCCCTCTTTAAAGTAATCGCCAAATGAAAAATTTCCGCACATCTGGAAGAAACTTGCATGACGAGTGGTTTTGCCGACTTCGTCAATATCTAGCGTCCGAACACATTTCTGTACTGAAGTCGCTCGAACAAATGGAGCCTTCACTTCGCCAAGAAAATATGGTTTAAAGGGAACCATGCCAGCATTAACTAGCAAAAGGTTTGGATCATCAGCGATTAACGAGGCCGAGGGAACAACGGTGTGGGTTAGTCCCTGACTATTGCCAGACTCAAAGAAGCTCAACCAACGTGAGCGAATTTCTGCGGAGTTCAATTAAAACTCTGACTCTTCCTCGGCGGTCTTCTTGCGGCGTTTACGAGGCGCAGCATCTTTCTTCAACTTTGCGGCTGTCAAAAGCCCCCCAGCTACCTTCATAGCCATGGAATTCTTATCCACGAAATTTCCTGTGGCGTTAGTAATCTTTGTTGCAACTTCTTCGACTGACTTTGTCACTCTGTTAATGCTTTGAAGTGGCCCATTGATGAGCTCTGCCGTTGTCGTTACCTCGTGAAGCAAAGGTGTCGCTTCCTCAGTAATAGCTTTGATGGAGACACTAGCCTCGTCGATCAATCTGCCAAGGCGCACGATTGCATAAGCGATCGCGGCAGCGATAATTGCCAGCGATGACGCTGCAATAATTGTGGCAATTCCTCCTGGACCCATGTGCCGATCCTAACCGAAAGCTTTAGGTGAGATCGGCCAATTTCTGCTTAGAAGCGGGGAATTTCCACCGACGGTTTCTCATGAGAAATATGTGCCTTCGCGGCCGCCTGGTGGTACTTCTCAATCTGAGCCAGATTTCGCTTGGACAAATAAGGGGTTCCATCCACTAACGGTCCACGAGATCCCGTCATGACAGCCGTCACATCATCTCCAGAAATCGTCTTATGGATTTCTAGCGCATGGGCCAGAGCTAAAACTTTATTTCGATTCTTTGCCAAGATTCGTTCTGCTTCGCCCAGCAATGTTCGTAAATTATCTTCAATTCGATCGCCTAGTGCTTGTCTCAGGTCGGGCGCGCCTTTCCCCTTTTCGCCTTTTCGACCGCCCGGTGCGCCTACTTCAAAGCGGCGATTGGAAGCGTGTGATGAAATTGTCGAGCCCATTCCCCAATGACCTTCCATAAAGCTAGCCACAGTTGTTGCAGATTCTAAGTCGCCAGATACGCCACTGGAATTATCGCCACCGAAGAATGCGCGCTCTCCTGCAAGGGATGCAAGTGAAACTAAAATATCGGCCTTGTACTCCGATTTCCATCTCGTGAATTGATCATCAGGTGGAATGCTCGCCACCATTCCCAGATAATCAGATCCCTTTTCAATTGTCGCCAGATCAATTTCCATATGCTCTCGCACTAGGTAGGCCATAACTCCATGACAGGCTTCGTGAATGGCTACCGCATGACGCTCTCGCTCAATATATTCGACATCCTCAGATGGGCCAAGGTCCTTGAGTTGCTTTGCTTTAACAACATCCGTCCACGTTAGAGATGTCCGACCGTCGCGAATAGCCATGATCAAGGCCTCGTTGATGGTGTCTTTGATTGTTGCACCAGTCGCATAAGGCGTAATGGTTGCCAACTTATCGATCTCACCCGCGCTCAATGAATGTGAAACTTTTGCTAAATATCCTTCATAAGTTCGCACTCGACCAGCTTTGCTTGGATATCCCACTCGATACATACGATCGATTCGACCTGGACGAAGAAGTGCCTCATCTAGCGCCTCCGGCATATTCGTGGCCATCACAACAAGAATTCGATATTTAGGTGGACTCTTTGGGCGCATGCCCAAAGTCTTTCGAACAATACGATTGAAGAAACCGCGCGGCTTCTTAAGTCCAGAAAGTTCGGTCAAGAGAGCTTGGAGAGTTCCCATTCCCCCACCGCCGCCGCCTTGCCCTCCGGCTCCTCCGACTACAAATGAATCACGCAAGATCAAGGCACGCGCTGGATCTGATAAGTAATTCCCGCCATGACACGAGGATCCAAACGCTTCGACTGATCGTGCGCTACCGGTGGAGATTCCTCGATTGCCCAAGGAATCAGCCTCATCGAAAAACACAACAACTCCACCGTAACGAAGCGAGAGCTTGCGCAACTTTCTAAACAAGGATTTCACTTTCATCACACCAACACCGAAGAACATTGCATTAAATGCACCTGGGTCAACAAATACAAATGGTTTGCCAGTTTCACCGGCCATAGATTCAGCCATCAAAGTTTTACCAGTTCCGGGAGGGCCCCAGAGCAACAATCCGCCGGGGACATATCCGCCGTGGCTTTCAATTTTCTCTGGAGATTCCAAGAACAACAGATTTTCTCGGATCCGGTTGAGTACGTGATCTTGGCCCCAGACATCCGAGAAGCGGGTGCGAATATCATCCGGGAAATAAACATCGATACCACCGCGACTCAAAAACCAGAACATCGCGACAAATTGAATAACGATAAATACGACGGCAAAAAGGAGCTGTCCCAGAATAGGAAGCGCGGACCAAAGCGCCTTTGGTGCGAGGAAAAGCGCCTTTATTGGAGTCTCTTTGTAAACCGCGCCAAGGATAAATGCTAAAAGAACGATGAAGAGGATTACTTTGAAAATTCGGGAAATGCGATAACGGGTCCAATCCCCTAATAGGTGAATCGCGCGATCGACAAACGAGAAATATTTCTGCCAAACGCCATGATAGGGAGCCAGAAGCTCAGCCAACAAGAAGTGAATCTGGCGAACAAATTCAATCGCAAAGAGAACAAGGAGCCAGCCGCGCTTACTTACTCCAGCGCTCACTCCATCGCTAAAGCTCAGTAATGGATTATCTGCAAGATCTGCCCACACAAGGACTAGGAAAGTTATGGTGAAGAGCGAGAGAAATTTAGTGCGATCGAAAGGCGTTAAATGGATCCGAACTTTGCGTTCGTCATCCTTTATTCGACCTGAGGGCTGGAGATTTTCGCTCATGGTTTACCTTTCACAGTAAAAGAAGCGGCGATCGCATCGAGAACGCCCTTTTCCTTTTGGTATTGGTCGGCGGGAGATCGAATTATCAGAAGGTAGATCGTCATTCGATCATCTGAAACAAGAGCGGTTTCATCGATCACTTGCGCAACACCATCCTTGCCGGTGTAATTAAAAACTGTTCTGATTCCGCGAGCGTTGCTCTCGACTCGTTCCTGATCATCGATGAGGGCAAAAGTAGTGGGTGCGCTGGTGGGATCGTTCAGCCAAGTAGTTATAGGGACAATAATGTCCCGCAATTGATTGTACGAAACGCTATTTGCTTCATCTGCTGAGAGAACACGAACTCGGCCTAACACCACTGGCTCTGGGGTTCCCCGCAACGAGAAAACATCAGCTGGGGTTATTTTTCCGGTAAGTGAATACGCCTCTTGCCAGAGGACTTCTGTTCCTGTACCCGATCCATTATTGGCTTCGGCTTCTTTAGCGTTAAGTGCGTTTTGAGATATTTTCTTCCAACCATTGGGAAGAGTAAAGAAAGTTGATTCCTTTTTACTCCCGGCATATATCTTTGATTGAGCGCAGCTGGTGAGGCCCATACTGGAGAGAAGGAGAACGAGAACCAACGCTGTTCGCGTCGCAATTCTCCGTCGATTCATCTGCGGAATTCTGCCTTATTTTGCGGGAGTTGTCTCCGCTACGAAGTCGACGCCTGCTTCTTTCCGCTGCGGCGCTGTAATTGGCGTTGGGGCTCCGGTGAGCGGATCGCCACCACTCGCAGTCTTAGGGAAAGCAATAACTTCACGGATGGATTCCGCACCGGTAAGTAGCGCGCATAAACGATCTAATCCCAGAGCGATTCCACCATGTGGAGGTGGACCGTAGTTGAAAGCCTCGAGGAGGAATCCAAACTTGCTCTCGGCCTCTGCTTGAGAGAGACCGATGGTCTTAAATACCCGAGCTTGCATGGCTCGATCATGAATTCGAATTGATCCACCACCGATCTCATTGCCATTGAGAACAATGTCGTAGGCATACGCAAGAGCGGAAGCCGGATCGGAATCAAAGGAAGCTGCAAATTCCGGCTTTGGACCGGTGAATGGGTGGTGCACAGCCGTCCATCCGCTATCTGGATTGGCACTGTCAATCTGTTCAAACATAGGTGCATCAACCACCCACAAGAACTCCCATTTACTTGAATCAATGAGATTGCAACGTTTTCCAATTTCTAACCGAACTGCTCCAAGGAGATTGAGTGATGAAATGCGATCTCCGGCAGCAAAAAAGATTGCATCTCC
The DNA here is from genome assembly GCA_947449535.1 of Actinomycetota bacterium. GTDB lineage: Bacteria > Actinomycetota > Actinomycetes > Nanopelagicales > Nanopelagicaceae > AAA044-D11. Next base: position 49,203 of record CANFRP010000004.1, read on the forward strand.
GCGGCTTGCGCCAACAAAAGCTGCGATCTCTGCGCTCTCTTTTTCCGAAAGATTCTTCGCCACAGGTCCAGCAAGAGTTCCATCTTCTTGAACCAAGATATATGCCAAACCTTTAGCCCCGCGCGCTTTCGCCCAATCTTGCCAAGCATCTAGTTCGCGACGAGCAGAACTCGCACCCCCTGGCATAACCACGGCGCCGGTATAGGCGGATTGAAATACTCGAAAAGTCGTATCTTTGAAAAATTCCGTGACATCAACTAGCTCGTTAGCAAAGCGAAGATCTGGCTTATCTGATCCATATCGGCGCATTGCTTCCCAATAAGTCATCCGGGGAATCGGCAACGGTATCTGGTAATTAACTACCTTCTTAAATACTCGAACCAGAATCTTCTCGGCAACCTTAAGGACATCTTCTTGATCAACAAAGGACATTTCTATATCGAGTTGGGTGAACTCTGGCTGGCGATCTGCCCGGAAATCTTCATCGCGAAAACATCGTGCAATTTGGTAATAACGCTCCATGCCAGCCACCATCAGAAGCTGTTTGAAAAGTTGCGGAGATTGCGGCAGGGCGTACCACGACCCGGGTTGAAGTCTTACTGGTACCAAGAAATCACGCGCACCTTCTGGGGTTGAGCGAGTCAGATATGGAGTTTCGATCTCTAGAAAATCTTCATCATCCATAACGCTGCGAATCTCTGAAGTAACTTTAGATCGCAAACGCAGATTCTTTGCCGGACCTTCTCGTCGAAGATCCAGATATCGATATTTCAGTCGAATTTCTTCGCTGATATTTGAGAGATCGCCGCTGTCAACAGGGAAAGGTAATGGTGCGGCTTCGCTGAGAACGGTTAGTGATTCACAATCAATTTCAATCTCGCCAGTCGGAATATTCGAGTTCGCGTTGCCATCAGGGCGAATCCCCACTGTGCCAGTCATGAGAATGCACCATTCAGCGCGAAGTGAGCCCGCCACGCTTTCATCATGGATTACCACTTGGACCGCACCGCTTGAATCCCGAAGGTCAATAAAGGCGACTCCGCCATGATCGCGACGACGTGCTACCCAGCCAGCTAAAGTAACTATTGTGCCAGCGTCACTAGCGCGCAACTCGCCTGCATTGTGTGTACGTAACATCAAATCCCGTTTCTCATCTTAATTAGGCAAACTGATTATCTAAAACTCGTTGTGCAAGGCCGCTAGTCTAATTGATCGCGATTCACCCGTTGACATATTTTTGAGCATCGCTTCTCCGGAGTTCAGTTCATCACTGCCGATAACCATGCTAAATCGGGCCCCGCTCTTATCTGCCGCCTTCATCGATCCCTTGAGAGCGCGATCTCCGTATGCCATATCAGCACGTATTCCGTGATTACGGAGCGAATTGAGGAGATTGGCCACGTAGGATTTTGTCTCCTCCGACATTGCGATCAGAAAAAGATCTAAGGAATAAGCCTCGGAAATTTTCGTGGAGATGGAATTTTCTGCCGCACAGGCAAGTAGTACTCGGTCCACGCCAATGCCAAAGCCAATTCCGGAATGATCGGCTCCGCCTAACTGTGCCATCAAGCCGTCATATCGACCGCCACCACCGATACCAGATTGCGCGCCTAGGCCATCGTGAACAAATTCAAAAGTAGTACCGGTGTAGTAATCCAAACCGCGGACCATTCGTGGATTTACGATGAAAGCAATCCCGAAGGAGGTGAGCAAACTTTGTACTCGTTCAAAATGATCTTTACTTGCCTGGTTTAAGAAATCTATCAGTAGCGGGGCTTTCGCCATTTTTAACCGAACCTCATCGCGCTTATCATCGAATAATCGAAGTGGATTTAGCGCGGCGCGAGCCATGGTCGCCTCATCAAAATCTAAAGTCGCAATAAATTTAACAAGTTCAACTTTATGTAGCGCGCGAGATGCGGCATCACCCAAAGAGGTGATTTCCAGACGATAATTTTTCAATCCCAAATTCTTAAAGCTACGATCAGCAACTGCTATTACTTCGGCATCAATCTCAGGATCGGCGAGGCCGATTGCCTCAATACCTACTTGGTAGAACTGACGATAGCGTCCTGCTTGTGGACGTTCGGCTCTGAAAAATGCCCCGGAATACCAAACTTTAAGTGGCAACTGACCTTTATCAAGATTGTGCTCAATCACCGATCTCATAACACCGGCAGTACCTTCCGGGCGAAGAGTGATGGATCTTCCTCCGCGATCTTCAAAGGTATACATCTCTTTACTCACAACATCCGTACTTTCGCCGACACCCCGAGTGAACAAATCCGTGTCTTCAAAAGCTGGCAATTCCATCAATTGATAACCAGCGTCCTTCGCTGACTTAATTAAGGTTTCGCGAACATATTCAAATTCTTGAGATTCCGGAGGGAAAAATTCGTGAACACCTTTGGGGGCTTGAATCTTGCTCATTGTTACTCCCCCTTCACCGATGGGCTCTTAAGAAATTTATCAGTCAAATATGGATTGACCTTTCGTTCCCTGCCAATTGTAGTTTGCGGTCCATGCCCAGGAAGGACAATTAGCTCATCCGGCATGGTTAAAACTTTCTTTTCCAGCGATTTCTTCATGTCCGCTGACGATCCAGTCGGCATATCCGTCCGACCAATGGCGCCTGCGAAGAGAACATCTCCGGAGATCAAATACTCTCCATTCACTTCAAACATGGCGCTACCTGCTGTATGGCCAGGTGCATGGTGGGCAGTGATAGAAAATCCGGCAATCGTAAAGCTTTGCAGATCAGAAAATTCAACAACTTCCTGCGGCTCGGAAAAGGTAGTGACCCCGAGTTCTGCCATGATTTGTTCGCTCATTCCACCTCGTTGAAGTACTCGAAATGGATCATGGAGACATTTGCGATCCGAGGTATGAATCATCGCTGGAATTCCATATTTATCAGAGAGAGCCTGAACTGAAAAAGTATGATCCAAATGTCCATGGGTGACTAAGGTTGCGATCGGTTTCAAATTGAATTTGTTGAGCAGATCTATAATCGGGGCCACCATATTCGGAGCTGCGATGCCAGGGTCGACTATAAAACACTCAGAATTCTTGGTTGGCGCAAATATCCAGCAATTGGTTGCAAAGTAGGGCGCCTCAATTACTTCCACAATCATGATGAGGCCTTTCAAGCGAGAAATTAGGCCAATTTCCCGTGTGGGGAGATAGCGATTATCGGCCGTTGCAGGGTTCAGGGTACCTTTAACCTCCGCAAGTCCGCCTTACATAACGGAAATGTGGTGAGGAAAATCCTCACTTCATGACGCGCAACGAAGCTCAAGAAGGAGCAGTAATGGAAATCAATCCAGCAGAACTAGCGAAAGTATCTCAACCCGTAACAGCAGCATCAGCACTCATTGGTGATCCTGCCCAGTTCGGTCGCGTTGCTGAAGATGGAACGGTTTTCGTCCGCACTCCTGAAGGAGAGCGCGCTGTCGGCTCATACCCAGGCAAGACAAGTGATGAAGCGCTTACCTATTTTGTACGTAAATTTGAATCTTTGGCCTCCGAAGTAGCTCTCCTCGCTGCCCGCATTAAAAGCGGTGCCATGGTTCCCTCAGATGCCCACGAAGCGGTCGTCAAACTTCGTGAGCAAGTTAAGAATTTGAATGGCGTGGGCGATCTCGCCATGTTGGCATCCTCAGTAGAACAGATCCCCGATCTCATCGAAGCGCATCGTGCCGCGTATCAAGAACGTAAAGATGTGGAAGCGGCGGTTCGTGAGGCAAAGCGCGCTACAGCTCTTGTCGAAAAAGAAAAGTTAGTTGTAGAGGCGGAATCACTCGCCCTCTCGGAATCATGGAAGGTCACTTCTGAGCGTCTCAAAGTTCTTTTGGAGGAATGGAAGGCTGCTCCCCGACTTGATAAGGCGACCGATGGTGAGCTCTGGAAGCGCTTCTCCTCTTCTCGCAATAAGTTCGATAAGCGTCGTCGTACCCACTTTGCTTCATTAGAAGCTACTCAGCATGAAGTTGCAGCCAAGAAGGAAGCGATCGTTGCTCAGGCGGAATCACTTGCAAACTCCCGCGAATGGCTCAATACCGCTCGCAAGTACAAGGAGTTGATGGATGCTTGGAAAGCATCTGGCCGCGGAAAACAATCGGTAGATGCAAAGCTATGGGCTCGCTTCAAGACTGCCCAAGATACTTTCTTTACTGCAAAGAACGCGGATCTTGAGAAGCGCGGAGAATCGATGGCCGCAAATCTGGAGAAGCGTGAAGCTTTAATCATCAAATTTGAAGCTCTCTCTCCCATCAAAGATCTTCATAGCGCCAAGAAGGAATTCCGAGCGTTGATGGAGCAGTGGACCAAGATTGGAATGACAGATCGTTCAAAGCGCGCAGCCCTTGATGCTCGACTCAACAAGATTCAAGATGAACTAGATACCCTCAACGAGGAGTACTCACGTCGCACAGATCCCACAGCGATTGCTCGTGCAAATGATGTGGTTCAAGGCCTCATGGATGCAATTGCAAATTATGAAAAGCAAGCCGAGAAGGCGGCTGCTGCTGGCGATGCCAAGAAGGCAACGGTTGCGAAGGAAGCTGCTGAAGCTCGCCGCGGTTGGTTAGCAGAAGCACAAAAGGGTCTCTCAGATTTCGAGACCAAAAAGTAGATTAATTGTTAGTGATTCGGTAGACGTCATAGACGCCTTCGATGCCTCGCACAGATGCTAATACTGCATCTAAATGCGAGGCATCTGCCATTTCAAAGGTGAATCGAGAAATCGCCACCCGGTCTTTCGAGGTGCTCACGGAGGCATTGAGAATATTTACATGCTGATCAGACAACGTTCGAGTCACATCAGAAAGTAGGCGACTGCGGTCCAAAGCCTCAACTTGAATATTTACTAAGAAGAGAGTCTTGGCCGCTAAGTTCCATGAAACCTTTACCATGCGATCGCCCTGATGAATTTTTAGATCGGTCACATTCACACAATCGAAACGATGCACTGATACTCCGCTACCCCGGGTAATAAAACCGGTGATTTCATCACCAGGAACCGGCGCGCAGCATCGAGCCAGCTTTACTAAGACATCATCAGCCCCTTCGACATCTACCCCTGAGGTACTGCGACGAGGTTGTTGGAATGTTGTTGGAGTGACAATGTGATCGTGGTCGGTATCAGAATGGCCGTCATCAACTGCCAATGAACTCGCAAGCTTCTCCACAACCATCTGGGCTGAGATGTGACCATTGCCCACTGCTGCGTACATCGCTTCGATATCGGGATAGTGCAGATCATGAGAGAGTTCAAGGATTGCGTGGCCCGCGAAAATTTTCTGTAATGGCAGTCCTGCTTTGCGCATCTGCCGACCAATGGATTCGCGCCCCGCATCGATCGCCTCTTCTCGCCTCTCTTTGGAGAACCAGGCCTTGATTTTCGAACGAGCGCGAGGTGAATTTACAAAATTGAGCCAATCGCGGCTCGGCGCAGCGGTCGGATTCTTATTAGTGACCACATCAATTACATCGCCATTAACGAGCGTGGATTCCAACGGGACTAGCTTCCCGTTGACTTTCGCACCTACACAGCGATTTCCCACTTCGGTATGCACTGCATAAGCAAAGTCGACGGGAGTTGAACCAACCGGGAGCGCGATAACGCTGCCTTTCGGCGTAAAGACAAAAACTTCCGGCGTCCGCAAGTCGTATCGCAGAGTGTCGAGGAACTCCCCTACATCTTCGGTTTCTTGTTGCCACTCATGGAGTTGCTTTAACCACTGCACATCGGGCGTACCCGCATTAGCTGGCCCACCCGCCAATTTATATTTCCAGTGCGCGGCAATTCCATATTCAGCACGAGCATGCATATCCAAGGTTCTAATTTGGATTTCCACTGCTTTACCGTTTGGACCAATCACTGTGGTGTGAAGGGATTGATACAAATTGAATTTAGGCATCGCTATGTAATCCTTGAAACGTCCTGGTACTGGACTCCATCTGGCGTGAATTGCGCCAAGAACTCCGTAGCAGTCGCGAACGTTCTCTACTAGAACTCGAATGCCTACTAGATCATAGATTTCACTGAAGTCTCGCCCGCGCACAACCATCTTCTGATAGACGGAATAGAAGTGCTTCTGGCGACCAGTCACAGTCGCTTGGATTCCATCGTCGCGCAAATCACTTTCAATTGCTTCCACTACTTCATCAGTGAGCTTGGTGCGTGAGGGTGAGCGCTCTTGAACTAGACGTTCGATTTCTTCATATTTCTTAGGTTCCAGCGTTTTAAAGCTGAGATCTTCTAGCTCCCACTTCATCGCACTCATGCCCAAGCGGTTAGCAAGCGGAGCATAGATATCAAGAGTTTCGCGTGCTTTGCGTTGCGCTAACTCGGTCGCCACAAATTTCCAGGTTCTGGCATTGTGAAGTCGATCTGCCAATTTGATGACAAGTACTCGAATATCGCGAGACATGGCGATAACCATCTTGCGAAGGGTTTCTGCCTCAGCAGTCGGACCATAGGTGAGCTTGTCGAGTTTGGTTACGCCATCAACTAGGTTCGCAACTGAAGTTCCAAAATCCTTCTTTAACTCATCTAGCGAATAGTCCGTATCTTCAACGGTGTCATGTAGGAGCGCGGCGATTATGGTGTCTTCATCCATCCCGATATCAGCGAGAATTTCGGCCACAGCAAGCGGATGAGTGATGTAAGGCAATCCAGATTTTCGGAGCTGGCCTTCATGAGCCTTGTTAGCAACTTCGTAGGCAAATTCAATACGTGTTTGTGAATACCCAGGGTGATGCGTTGTCAGACTTCTATCTAGGCCACCAAGGAGAGCGTTCACTCCCCTAGGTTACCTAACTATCAGGATGAATCAGCGATGCTTTCGCTTCGGCTGATTGCGAGGGCCCCGCTCAATTTTTTTAGATAGAGGAGCGCCGTCAATTCCCGGTGTTGCAATTTTTGTCTCATTTGATCCAGGAGAGCGTTGTCCCACGCGCTTTGAAAGTGCCTTCATTGCAGGCTCCCGTTCGCGCAGAGTTGCAAGGATTGGGGTCGCAATAAAAATCGACGAATACGTTCCTGTTGCAAGCCCGATAAAGAGTGCAAGCGAGAGGTCCTTAAGCGTTCCTGCGCCGAGCAAGCCAGCACCAACAAAGAGAATCGATGCAACCGGAAGAAGTGCAATCAGAGAGGTGTTAAATGATCGAACTAAAGTCTGATTAACACCAAGGTTTGCTGCCTGCGAATATGTCATCTTTCCGGTGCTAGTGATGACGCGAGTATTTTCCCGAATCTTGTCGAACACAACAACGGTGTCATAAAGCGAATATCCCAAAATGGTGAGGAAGCCGATAACCGTAGCCGGGGTAACCTCAAAGCCCACCAAAGCATAAATTCCCACTGTGATGAGTACGTCGTGAATAACAGCCAGAATTGCTGCGACTGCCATCTTTGGTTCGAAAGCTAAAGCTAGATAAATCATCACAACAATTAAGAAGACGATCAAAGCGCGAAGCGCCTTGCTGGAAATTTCTTTACCCCAAGATGGTCCGACCACTTGACTTGAGATCTGACTGATATCAACGCCGAAAGATTGTACGAAATCCTGCTTAAGCGCAACTATGCGCTCTTGAGTCAAGGTGCCGGTTTGAATAGTGATCTTGCTAGTTCCCACCTTTTGGACAACGCTCTCAGTGGTGATACCTGCGGCCTTGAGCGCATCATTTGCTTGCGCAATCGTCGCACCTGACTTATTAATGAGAAATGAGGAGCCACCCTTGAACTCGATACCAAGTTTTAAACCTTGGGTGGAGAGAGCAAAAACCGCCGCAATCAAGAAGATGCCAGAGATTGCATACCAGCGGCGACGCTTACCAATGAAATCGATTGAAGTCTCGCCGCGATAAAGGCGGCCACCAATGCCAGATAGTGCGCTCATAATTACGCCTCCTTACTAACTACGCCGAGGCTCTTCGCGCTGAAGCCAGAGAGTGGCCTTCCTTCAGCGAAGTATGGAACTCGAGCAAGAATTGATACGAGTGGGTGTGTAAAGAAGAAGACCACAATTAAGTCGACCAAAGTGGTGAGACCTAATGTGAAGGCAAAACCGCGAACACTGCTCACCGATAGTAAGTAGAGAACAATCGCGGCAATAATCGACACTGAGTCGGCCACAATGATTGTGCGCTTAGCGCGGGCCCAGCCAGTTTCAACAGCGGTACGAAGTGAACGTCCTTCACGAACCTCATCCCGAAGACGTTCGAAGAAAACGATGAATGAGTCAGCGGTAATACCAATCGACACAATCGCACCGGCAATTCCAGCGAGCGAGAGGGTAAATCCACGGTAATGACCGAGTAGCAATACAGCTAGGTAGGTAATACCTGCGGCGACGATAAGAGAGCCGACGGAAACCAAACCAAGACCACGGTAATAAAGAATGGAATAAAGAACGACGAGTAGTAAACCGAGTCCGCCCGCCAATAGTCCAGCATGAAGTTGATCTGAACCAAGAGTTGCAGATACTTGATCGACCGAATCCACACGGAAAGCAAGTGGAAGGGCGCCGTACTTCAAGACATTTGCTAATTGAGTTGCACGAGCTTGGGTAAAGGAGCCAGTGATCTGCGCATTGCCCGTGAGAATTGCCTCGTTAATGCGAGGAGCTGAAACAACTTGACCATCCAAAACGATCGCAACTTGGTTCAGTGGAGTTCCAAGTGAAGTTACGCGCTGGGTAAGTTTTCCAAATGCATCGGTTCCATGACCAGTAAATCCAAGATTAACCATCCATCCTGCATTGTTCTGTTGATCGAGAACAGCGGCCGCTTTGTTGACATCTGCGCCAACTACTTCAGCAGCTGCAAGAATGTATTTAGTGCGCGGACCAGTGGGGTTGGCTGGATCTTGTTGGCTACAAGCAACAACGATCGCCTTGGCGTTATCCGTTCCGCCCTTATCTTTGGCACAATCAAGTGCAGCGTAGGCTGCATTTATTGCTGGCGTTACTCCTGCCACTGCAGTTGCCGTGTCTCCCGCTTTACCAACGGTTGCCGCGCCTTCTGATAACACTTGGCGGAAACGTAGTTCGGCTGTCTGACCAACCATTTTGACTAGGTCATCGCCGGTAATTCCCGGAACTTGAATCACAATATTCTTTTGTGCGCCATTTCCTTCAGCGGTTACCAAGCTCTCGGCAATACCCAATGAGTCAACACGATTGCGGATAATTCCTACCGCCTCATTAATAGAAGCCTCAGTGACCTTTCCGCCGGCACTAACTACGGGCTTTAGTGTCACGCTGGTGCCACCTTGAAGATCTAGCGCAAGCTTTACCTTTGTGGCAGAGGTGAAAAACGCCAAGGTCGTAAGAGCAATAGTCAGAAGAGCAAGGATGGCGATGGTGCGCGCTGGGTGAGCAGGCGCCTTCGCTGATTTAGGAGTTATGACGGACATAGGAGTGGAGTCTAGGCATCAGAAGTCGGTGTGTCGAAAAGCGCAGGCGGTGTGAGCGGCGTCATTACCCCCAAGTGGGCAAACCCTGCGGGAGTTGCAATTCGACCACGTGGAGTACGAGAGAGGTAGCCCATTCGGACCAGAAATGGCTCAGCCAAGCTTTCAATAGTCTCGGCCTCTTCGCCGATTGCCATCGCAAGAGTTGAGATGCCGACTGGCCCTCCGTTGAAACGACGGATCACTGCATCCAAGACAGCTTGATCAAGCCGGTCCAGACCAACTGGATCTACTTCATACATTTCTAGCGCGGCCCGCGCTTCCTTGATGGAGATAACTCCCCCGGCATGAACTTCTGCGTAATCACGCACTCGTCGCAACAATCGATTAGCCACTCGGGGCGTGCCTCGTGAACGTGATCCAATTTCACTGATTGCATCTGACGAAATAGAAATTCCCATAAGTGATGCGCTCCGGGAAACAATCTCCGCAAGTTCGCTATTTTCATAAAAATCTAATTGCGCAGTAAATCCAAACCGATCGCGCAACGGACTGGGGAGCAACCCAGCACGTGTTGTTGCACCGACAAGTGTGAAGTGCGGAAGCTCTAACGGGATTGCGGTAGCGCCAGGTCCCTTACCGACAATGACATCAACCCGGAAATCTTCCATTGCCAAATAGAGCAGCTCTTCTGCTGGTCTAGACATGCGGTGAATTTCATCCAAGAAGAGGATCTCACCTTCAACGAGAGAGGAGAGAATAGAGGCGAGATCTCCCGCATGTTGAATCGCCGGACCGCTAGTTATTCGAATCGGTGCATCCATCTCAGAGGCAATAATCATTGCCAAAGTTGTTTTGCCAAGTCCCGGAGGCCCTGAGAGGAGTACGTGATCCGCGGGGAGTTTTCGAGATCTTGCTGCAGACAACAAGAGGTCTAGCTGATTGGAGACTCTTTCCTGACCAACAAATTCCTTAAGTGTCTTGGGGCGAAGCGCCAATTCTTGAGAGCGCTCATCCTCCCCCGCATGCGATGACGAAATATCCTCGTTCATATTTAACGTCCACGATTCTGAAGTGCGCTCTTCAAAAGCTCAGCGATTGGCTTGGCTGAGACGGCGGATCCAACTTCTGCGACCACCGCGTCAATACTCTCTTCCGCTTCTCGCGCCGTAAATCCCAGACCAACTAAGGCAGAGTGAAGTTGAACTCTCCAACTTCCAGTAGCACCTCGAGAAGAAGGAACCGATAAATTCGCAACTTTATCTTTTAGCTCAATAACAGCACGTTGCGCGCCTTTCTTTCCAAGTCCTGGAATACGTTCCAAGGCACCGGAATCTTCATTACTGATTGCTTCAATTATTTGAGCTTCGTCATAAATCGAGAGCGCAGATAACGCCACCTTTGGGCCGATGCCAGAAACGGTCTGAAGTAATTCAAAGAAGTCTCGAGCAGTAGCACTTTCAAAACCATAAAGCGTCATGGAATCTTCTCGCACCACCATGGAGGTGTGAATATAGATCGAAGTTCCCACTGCGAGGGAGGCAAGGTATCGAGCTGGAGCTTGCACGAGCATTCCAAAACCATTCACATCTACAACACAAGCCGATGGTGTCAGCGTTTTTACGGTGCCAGAAAGCAAAGCGATCACTTTCCACCCGCTTTCTTCAATCGAGCTCTCTCTTTATCGAGCGCTTGCGCAAGGCGATTATTGCCTGCTCCGCGCCAATGATGGCAGATCGCCAGTGCCAAAGCGTCAGTTGCATCTACGGGTTTAGGAATTTCATTTAACTTAAGAAGTTTTACCACCATGTTTGCAACTTGCTTCTTATCGGCTCGTCCTGAACCAGTAATAGCGGCCTTAACTTCAGTGGGAGTGTGCATAGCTACGGGTATTCCACGGCGGGCAGCGATCAGCAGCGCAACTCCGGCTGCCTGACCGGTGGCCATCGCAGTGCGAACATTGAGTTGCGAGAAAACTCGCTCCACCGCAATTACATCTGGGTTATGTATGTCGATGTAGGAGATTAACTCGCTCTCCAATTGGAGCAGCCTCTGTTCTAACGGAGCATCTTTATTGGTGAGAATCACGCCAACTGCAACCATCTCCAAATTTTGCGAACTTGAGCCACTTTCAACTACCCCAAGGCCACACCTGGTCAAGCCAGGGTCCACCCCGAGGACGCGCATATTAAAGGCTCGCCATTACCTCGTCGGAGACATCAAAGTTTCCATACACATTCTGCACATCATCTAATTCTTCAATTGCATCGATTAGGTGAAAAACTTTTGTTGCACCTTCGGCATCTAGTTCAATCGACATACTTGGTAGGAATGATGTGTCTGCAGATTCGTAATCGATACCAGCACCTTGAAGTGCTTCTCGCACTTTGACCAAATCTGAGGGTTCGGTAACAACTTCAAAGGAATCACCGAGATCATTTACTTCTTCGGCTCCCGCATCCAACACGTGCTCGAGCAGAGTGTCTTCTGTAACTTTTCCATCAGCTTTATGAACGATGATGACGCCTTTGCGATTGAAGAGATAGGAGACCGAACCTGGATCAGCCATATTTCCGCCATTGCGGGTGACTGCCACGCGAACTTCAGATGCAGCTCGATTACGGTTATCTGATAAACATTCGATCATGAGTGCTACGCCATTTGGGCCATAACCTTCATACATGATGGTCTGATAGTCCGCTCCACCCGTCTCCAGGCCAGCGCCTCGCTTGACGGCGCGTTCAATGTTGTCTGCAGGCACGGAATTCTTTTTTGCCTTTGCGATCGCATCAAAAAGTGTGGGGTTACCAGAGATGTCCGCGCCACCGTTACGGGTTGCTACTTCAATTCCTTTGATGAGCTTCGCGAAATTCTTAGCGCGCTTGGAATCGATGATGGCTTTCTTATGCTTGGTGGTTGCCCATTTGGAATGGCCTGACACGGTAAAACCTCCAGTTAGTTCATGCGCTGGTAGATCATCCAGCAATAGCCAACTATAACTGAGCGCCTACGACACTCTCCAAAAAGTAGCGATGAATACGATGATCGTGCGTGAGTTCTGGGTGGAATGAGGTCGCAAATACCTTGCCTTGCCGTACGGCGACCGCGTGGGATTTCCCATCGGTAAGCGTTGTTGCAAGGATTTCAACGCCTGGTCCATAACTTTCCACCCACGGAGCGCGAATGAACACAGCGCGAAAGGCAGGGCCTGCAATTCCCGAAATTTCGATATCAGATTCGAAAGATTCCACTTGGCGCCCAAATGCATTGCGCTTAACCACCATATCAATCCCACCAAAAGTTTCTTGGCCGGAAGCGGGATCTTGGATTTCCCGGGCGACCATAATCATTCCCGCGCACGAGCCATAAGTCGGCAATCCATCAGCAATTCTGGCCTTAATAAGATCGAAGAGATCAAAAGCTTTTGCTAACTTGGAAATCGTCGTGGACTCTCCCCCAGGAATAACCAAAGCATCAATGGCGGAAATTTCTTGGGCTGTCTTAACTGGAATTGCATCAACGCCTAAGGAAGTGATTGAGGCGATATGTTCGCGAAAATCACCTTGGAGTGCGAGGACTCCAACTTTCATATTTACCAGCCGCGCTCAGCGAGACGATGTGGAACTGGAATATCTGCAACATTGATTCCCACCATTGCTTCGCCAAGTCCGCGAGAGGCCTCCGCAACAATCTTGGCGTCGTTGTAATAGGTCGTCGCCTTTACACATGCCGCTGCACGCTTGGCTGGATCGCCAGATTTGAAAATTCCCGATCCAACAAATACGCCATCTGCGCCAAGTTGCATCATCATTGCTGCATCTGCAGGAGTAGCAATTCCGCCGGCAGTAAAGAGGACAACGGGAAGCTTGCCGGTAGCAGCAACTTCCTTCACTAAATCATAAGGAGCTTGCAAATTCTTTGCTGCGACGTAGAGCTCATCTTCGCGCATTGATGACAAGGCACGAATCTCTGCGCCAATTTTGCGCATATGAGTAGTCGCATTTGAGACATCGCCTGTACCTGCTTCACCCTTAGAGCGAATCATTGCGGCGCCCTCATTAATTCGGCGAAGTGCCTCACCAAGATTTGTTGCTCCGCAAACAAAAGGAATCGTCATATCCCATTTATTAATGTGGTGTTCATAATCAGCGGGAGTAAGAACTTCGGACTCATCGATGTAATCGACATTGAGAGTTTGTAAAACTTGCGCTTCCACAAAATGGCCAATACGAACCTTTGCCATTACCGGAATTGAAACAGCGGCCTGAATCGCTTGAATCATGTCTGGGTCAGACATGCGAGAGACCCCGCCTTGCGCACGAATGTCAGCAGGTACACGTTCCAGTGCCATAACTGCTACAGCTCCGGCATCTTCAGCAATCTTTGCTTGTTCAACGTTGACAACATCCATGATGACGCCGCCCTTAAGCATTTCAGCCATACCGCGCTTAACGCGTGCTGTACCGACTGATGATGCTGGAACTTTTTCGCTCACTTAATTACTCCTGCGTTCGATAGGTAGGCGGCAATACTATCCAATATTACTTTGTCGCCCTATCTGCGGCGAATACAGGGCTTTGATCGCTGAGCGCAATCCAGATCTGTCCCGGTACGAATTTAGCCTCATCTCCATTGAGATAGCTCCATCGTGTGGGCTCGGTCTCAGATGTTCGACTCCAATTGATCGGAACTGCATAACCATCCCGCATGAGATACCCCGATCCCTCACCAATGAGGTGACTTAGCGGAGTAATCCCTCCTACTTTGTCATGGTAAATCGAATCAGTAATTAAAACTTTTTGAATGATGAAAGTCCGAGTGGAAAGTTGCATTCCATTTGCATCTAGGTCGGGCGCTCCACCATAAAAAATATTCCAGTGTTTTTTCAAGGAATCCCACTCGATGCGATATTTTGACGCTGGCCACTTAATCGAGACGCTAGTTACGGGTTGTACCTTCAATGTGGTTGTGTCAGTGGGAAGAGCTCCAAAGCTCCAGCCCATGGATTTAGCATCAGCAATATCTTTGCCTTCTTGATCTATCGCTTTTACTAAGAGCGCCCGTGGATCCAAAATCATATTTGTTGGCTCAGATCGCGTGAGATCTCGCGAATAGATTGATGGCGGTTCTCGTTCAGCCGAGAGGCTCTCCAGATTGGCCGAAGCGATCACTGGAAGCATTTTTCGTTGCGCGCCACTGAATGCAAAAGCCACACGCCCGTATTGCGCCAAAATATCAATATCGCTAATACGGGCCGACCTTACCGGCCCAATTTTTGCCGGAAGACTTTCCCGCGATTGGGAATAGATCGCCGCTAAGCGAGTGAGTCCGCCTTCCACTTGTTCGATATAAATAACATCCGCTTTTTCAATTCCAATCTGAGGATGCGCAGCCGAAGTATCGTCAATCTTTACTGCCAGAACTTTGCCATTGGTGCCTGGAGCGCCGGTCAAATAATTCACTTCCACCGGAGCTGAAGTGATTGCCGAGATGAGATGCGGCGCGCTTTTATAAAGTGAGAGCGCAACGATTGCAAAGCTGAGCACTGCCAAAAATTTTTTCATTACAGGGAGTCGTCTTCGAAGGAGTAACGCATCGGAAGTGGCGCGTGCCCAGCAAGTCGGAAGAAGCGAAAGATTGTTTTAGAACGCAGGTTCGTGGCAGCTTGAACAGATTCCAAATGAATAGTGATTCCCATTCGAATTTTCTCAGTAATTTGGAGGAGTTCATTGGCCAAATCGGTATCGCCCATAAGAGTGCGATTTTCATCCAGTTGTAAGAGTTTGAGGGATTCTGAGAGCGAACTTTCCGAATCAGATCGATCGATGATGCTGGCTTCGCGGGCATTGAAAGCAGATGCTGTCAGCAGAAGACTTGTCGCAGGATCCAATGTAGGAAGGTGGGCAATTTCAATCGCGATCGCGGCCCGTCGTTGAAGGAGAGCATCTAGATGTTCCCACGAAGTTTCTACTCGGTGATGCAGCCGATCTAGACGACTTGCCAGAAAAGAGAGATACCAAGCCAATACAAGTAAGAAAAAGAGTGCGATAAGAATTGTTTTAGCCATTATTCCTGATCCGATTCCAGACTCGATTTTCCGAACCTAATGTCACGCCGGTGTTTCCGACGAGAACCATCTCATACACATCAAGGATTTGATCCGAGACTCTCTTCCAATCAAAATCTTGGGCACGCAGATAGCCAGCCGCTTGGAATCTTTCTCGCTCGGAGACATTTCCAAGTAACGAGGTGAGTTTCATTGATAAATCTTCAACATTTTCCGAAGTGAAAAGCACTCCATCACGACCATGGCCCAGTAGTTGGTCAAAAGCGGGAATATCGCTAGCCAGTATGGGCGTTGATGAGGCCATCGCCTCCGCCAAAATTATTCCAAAAGACTCTCCACCAGTATTTGGCGCTACGTAGACTGCGACAGATTTGAAGAAAGCAGATTTCTCTTCATCAGTCAGTAAGCCAAGAAATTCGGTTCGCTCCATGATTTCAAGTGGTAACTTCTTTGTAAATGTAGTGATATCTCCTGGCCCTGCTACCAGCAATTTCACATCCGGAAATTCTCGCGCTACATGAGGCAAGGCGCGAAGCAAGATATCTAGACCCTTGCGTGGTTCTTCAAACCTTCCAATGAAACCAATGGTGTGCGGTGTTGCCCAATTGGGGTTGGGTTGCGAATGCTTAAATTTGGTTGTATCGATACCGTTAGGAATCACCACAGCTTCGGTCTCAAAATGATCTTTCAGCGTGGCCCGAGCCATCTCACTTACAGCAATTTTTGCAGTGAGCTTTTCTAACATCGGTTCCAGAATTGGTCCGATCGCATAGATCGCTCTCTGTTTTGCTGCAGCCGCGTGAAATGTCGCAACGATCGGACCTTCAGCCGCCCAGCAGGCTAGGAGTGATAATGATGGAATGGCAGGCTCGTGCACATGCAATAAATCGAAGTCACCAGCAGCAATCCATTGCTTCACTCGAGATGAAGCGACGGGTCCGAAGAGAATTCGTGCAACTGCTCCGTTGTAAGGAATCGAGACTGGACGGCCTGCGGAAACTAAATACTTCTCGTGCACCTGTGACTCATCAGAGACGGGAGCCAACACCGAAACTTCGTGACCTTGTGCAATGAGATTCTCTGCCAAATCCTTAATATGAATCTGTACACCACCAGGGGTGTCCCACCCGTATGGACTGACCATACCGATTCTCAATTTTCGATCACTCATCGACCCAAATCCTTTGCAACATATGCCAATCGACAGGTGATTCGCTAATTCGCTGAGCAAATACGTTCGCCATCTCCTGCGTCATGATTTGCGCTTTTTCACTGACACTTCCCGAAGTCGGTACCGGAATCTCAGGATTAAAAATTATTCGAATCCCCTTTCCTTCATATTTCACAAACGCTGTGATTAAAGGAGCTCCTGTTTGAATCGCTAGGAGCGCTGGACCTGCCGGCATTTTTGCAGCACCAGAAACAAATTGCACTGGTAATCCACTCTGTGAGAGATCGCGGTCAGCTACCAATGCCACTAACTTCCCGGCACGTAGGCGTTGTGCCAGAACAGCAACTGCACGTGTGTTGAGATCTAGTACTTCCATTCCAATCGATTCCCGATAAGAAAGAAAACGACGGAAGAGTTTATCGGGCTCTAAATGCTCGGCAACCGTTGTGAGAGGTATTCCGGTCGAACAGAAATATGCACCAGCATGATCCCAATTTCCGGCGTGCGGCAATGCAACGATGCACCCGCGACCTAGGGCTATTGGATCTCGCAAATAGTTTTCATTTTCACATACAACAGTTGTGATTGTTCGCTCTTTAGTCCAATTCGGGAATCTAAAGGTATCCACCCAATATCGCAGATATGAGCGCATTCCGTCCTGAACAAGTTTCTCGAGCTCCTCGACCGAAGATTGAGATGCGATACGAGAATAGTTGGAGCGAAGTCGCTTCACACCCTTGCCATTCTTTGCATAAATGCGATCAGCAAAACGATCGCCCATTGCATAAGCAAAGTCTTCCGGCAATAACCGGGAAATCTTCCAGGCCAAGCTATATCCATAATAAATCAAACTCTTCATCGAGTCGCCTTATAGACGATGAGAAGTCTCTCCCCCGTAGTGAAGATTGCGGCTAGCGCCAGGATCCAAATTCCAATTGCAAGAATGTAATGAATTCCTAATCCGGCTCCTGCGGTTGAGACTAAGAGGAGCACCAATCGCTCCGTTCTTTCCGCAAAGCCACCGTTACATTCAATGTCGAGTGATTCAGCTCGGGCCTTGATATAGGAAACCAGACCGCTGGCTACAAGTGCGATGATCGCAACGGTTGTAAGCCGATCATTCTTCTGTATCAGGTAATAAATCAGTGCACCCAGGATGCTTGCATCACTTATGCGATCCATCGTTGAATCAAGCAATGCGCCCCAATCACTTCCACCAGATTCGGAGAGCCTGGCCATTGTCCCGTCAAGCAAATCAGTAAGGACAAGTAGTGTGATAACAATTGTGGCTGCAAATAAATGGCCACTTGCCAGGAGCGTAAATGATGCCGCGACTGTTCCTGCAGTTCCTAGGACCGTTACAGAATTGGCGCTCAACCCAACCTTGAGAAGCCCTCGACACAATGGCGTAATTAGTCGAGTGACTGGGGCGCGTAATGAAACTTGAAGCATCGATACCATCGTAGAGTTCGCGGATATGAGCAGCCTAATTTCGACACCCGTGCCCGCTGATTTACGCGTGGCCGGGATCGGCCAACGCGCTCCCTCGATAGTGGAAGCTTTAGGGCTCACAATCTCGCCACTGGAGAGTTCGGATCTCGCTATTTTCGTGGTCGGCGCAAAAGATGGAATTGATTCAGAGGGAGTAGCGGCTTGGAATCTAGCTCGCGATCTCTATATTCCATCGCTCGTTGTCATTGATCAGTTATTAGAGAGTGAAATCGATTTCGATGACATGAGCGCGATCGCCGGACGCTTGCTCGACCCTGTTGTCACGCCTTATCTCGTTCTCCATTCCGATGAAGGTTCCCCGATCGCATTAATAAATTTAGATTCCCTACAATTATCTAATTACTCCGGCGGCGCTCGTGAAATTACGGAGAGCGATCCAGAACATAAAGTTTTAGTCTTTGAATTCCGCAAGGAATATCTGGAGGCTCTAGCGGCGGCAGGTGAGGGAGCTTTCCAACAAGGCTTGCTGTATCCCGCTATTCCTTATCTTGCGCAGAACAACTTAGGTCTGGAAGAGATTGCCCAGTACGCCCGACAAATAGAGGTACTACCAGGCCGCAGCTAGCAAATTCCTAGTCTCTTGTAATAGTTGTGGCATGGTCTTTGTCTTACCGATTATTGGCATGAAATTTGCATCCCCTGCCCAGCGCGGAACCACGTGTTGATGAATATGTTCGGCGACCCCAGCACCCGAAAGTGCGCCTTGGTTCATCCCCAAATTAAATCCCGCTGCCCGCGAAACTTCACGAAGTGTTTTCATTGCATGAGCAGTGAGTTCAAAAATCTCATTACGTTCAGATTCGGAAAGATCGGTGAGATCTGCGATGTGGCGATTAGTGCAGACCAACAGGTGGCCAGCGTTGTAGGGATAAAGATTCATCACCACGAAAGCTTCTCTGCCCCGGGCCACAATTAGCCCTTCTTCATCATTCATGGGTTGAATGCGACAGAAAGGGCATTGCACCTCGTTGCCGGGAAGTGGCCTGTTCTCGCCAGTGAGATATTGCATGCGATGCGGAGTCCATAAGCGATCCCACTCATCCGGGATTCCTGCTCCCCCATACATATTCTGGTCAGACATCAACTACACCTGGGAACGATGTGAAATAACTTCTAACACCATTGCTATTGCATCATCGATGGGAACGCCATTCTTTTGATCACCATTTCGATATCTAAAGGAGACCGCACCTGCGCTCTGATCTTCTTCACCGGCGATCATCATGAAAGGAATCTTCTCCATCTGAGCATTTCGCACTTTCTTCTGCATTCGATCATCCGAAGAATCAAGATCCACTCGGATTCCCGCCTTACGCATCTTTGCGACAACTTCTTGAACATATGGCAAGAATGTATCCGCGACCGGAATTCCACGTACTTGTACTGGAGCTAGCCATGGCGGAAATGCGCCTGCATAGTGCTCGGTGAGAACTCCGAAGAATCGTTCGATCGAGCCGAAGAGCGCGCGGTGAATCATCACGGGTTGTTGTCGAGATCCATCTGAGGCCTGGTATTCCAGATCGAATCGTTGCGGCAATTGGAAATCAACTTGAATCGTCGACATCTGCCAGGTGCGACCAATAGCATCCTTTGCTTGCACCGAAATTTTGGGACCATAAAAAGCTGCGCCTTCGGGATCCAATATCAATTCAAGATTTTGCTTCTGGGCTGCAGCGCGAAGGGTCTCGGTAGCTGCCTCCCAATCCGCATCTGAACCCACGGATTTTGCCGGGTTGCGGGTTGAGAGTTCGAGATAGAAATCTTCCAGTCCATAATCGCGCAGCAGATTGAGCACAAAGGTAAGAAGCGAATCTAGCTCGCCCGGCATCTGCTCTTTGGTGCAGTAAATATGCGCATCATCTTGCGTAAAACCGCGCGCGCGAGTAATTCCATGAATGACGCCAGATTTCTCGTAACGATAAACAGTTCCAAATTCAAAGAGACGCAATGGCAGCTCTCGGTAGGAACGACTTCGTGAACGGTAAATCAAATTGTGGAAAGGACAGTTCATCGGCTTCATGTAGTACTTCTGACCTGCACGACGGATGGTTCCATCCGCATGGTATTCCTCATCCATCACCATCGGTGGATACATGCCTTCGGAATACCAATCGAGGTGACCGGAAGTTTCGAAGAGAGCAGCCTTAGTTAAGTGTGGCGAATAAACAAATTGATAATCTTCTTCTTCGTGACGACGGCGAGAATAATCTTCCATCGCGCGACGAATAATTCCACCCTTGGGATGGAACACTGCAAGGCCAGAACCAATTTCTTCTGGAAATGAAAATAGATCAAGCTCAGCGCCAAGTCGGCGGTGATCGCGTTTCTCTGCTTCGGCAATCTGATTGAGATATCCATCGAGTGCCTCTTGGGTTGGCCACGCAGTTCCGTAAATACGTTGGAGCATTGGGTTCTTCTCCGACCCACGCCAATATGCAGATGCCGTTTTCATCAATTTAAATGCCGGTATGTTCTTAGTCGAAGGAAGGTGCGGTCCGCGGCAGAGATCACTCCAGACTGGCTGACCATCACGACCGAGATTGTCATAAATTGTAAGTTCTGCTCCGCCAACTTCGACGCTTGATTCATCCGATGAATCGCCAGATTTCAATCCCACTAATTCACATTTGTAGGGCTCGTTCTTTAATTCCGCCAAAGCTTCGGACTCAGAAGTTATGCGACGTCGAAAGCGTTGCCCCGCCTTAATGATCTTGCGCATCGAAGATTCAAGTTTCTCAAGATCCTCCGGTGTAAATGGTTTCGTCGGATCAAAGTCATAATAGAAACCATCGGTAATTGGAGGTCCAATTCCTAGCTTGGTCTCAGGGAAGACTTCTTGCACGGCTTGCGCCATGACGTGAGCAGTTGAGTGGCGAAGAACAGATAGACCTTCTGGGCTATCTATCGAAACGCCTTCGACCACATCGTCTGGGGCCAATTCGGTCCAGAGATCCTTAAGTTCACCATTTACTTTGCAGACAACGATGTTGGGGCTATCGGCAAAGAGATGAGTCGGGCGCTGATCGGCCGCGATCGTGCTGGCAGCACCGTCGAGGGTAATTGAAATTTCAGCGGACATGAGCGCAGGTTATCAAGATTCGGGGCTGGCTATGCTGCGAATTTCGAATTGCTCAGAAATCTTTTCCAATACCTGCGAAGGAGCGATGCTTCGGGTGTCAATTTTATTGATTTGTACCAATCCATTAATACTAGAAATGATCGCCGCCCCGGCGCACTCCTCCAAATCCTGAGCTGTAATCACTCCCTCGGAAATCTCGGGGAACCATTCCAGCATGAGTTTGCGAATTATTCCTGGCAAACATCCCGAATCCAAGGATGGAGTGATCAGGCCTCCCCCCACTTCGACAATCACATTCGCCAATGCTGATTCGCAGAGTTCGCCTCGTTCATTAAAAAAGAGAACTTCTTCCGCTCCATATTGCTCGGCAAGTCTCATCCCATACATTCCCTCTGCATAAGAGATAACTTTGAAACCACCTTGGGAAGATTGCGATGACCGTGGAGTAGACGATGTGATGACTGGTATCGGGGCCTCTCGCTTGGTTCGAGCTCGGTGGGTAATAAAAAAATCGCCATCAGGAAACACTGCAACTCTCAACACTCCCAAGGAGTCGAAATCTCTAGCAGCAAGAAGTTCTTCGCAGCCATTTTCGATTGCATCGCGATCAAAGCCGGAATAGAGAAGTTGGATAGCGCTTTCTTCCAACCGGTCGAAGTGACGCCGCGCAAAATGCATTTGCCCCGCCACGTTGCGAATGGATTCGGTAAGCCCATCACCACGCATCCATGGCGCGTTATCGAGCGAAAGCGTAATCTGATCGCTGGCATGAACGTGGCCTTGATAGAAATAATTCACGAGTCCCCCTTCGCAATCTTCATCAATCTTGCCGCCTTCAATTCTGTCTCGGCCCATTCATCGCTGGGGTTGCTCCCCCATGTAATTCCAGCGCCAGTACCAAAGTGAATCTTTCCATCCCGCTCACTCCAAAAGAGGCGGATACCAACTGATAGGAGCGCACGATCCCCATTTACCCATCCTAAAATTCCGCAGTAAGGACCACGTTTTCTTTCGTGGGCAGAAATGATTGAGATTGCACTCTCTTTAGGTGCTCCGCTAATCGAACCGGCTGGAAGTAGAGCTTGCCCAATCTCTTTCCAACTCACCCCTGCGCGCAATTTTCCTGAAACATCGGAAACTAGATGAAAGAGACCTGGGTGTTCTTCGGTTGCAAGTAAGCGTGGGGTGGTAATCGAGCCAGGATCACAAATTCTCCCGAAATCATTTCGCATCAAATCCACGATCATGATGTTTTCGGCCGAATCTTTCTGGGCGAAAAGAGTGGTGTGTGAGGTCCCTTTTATTGGGCTACTTGTAATGCTCGTACCCTCTCGCTTGAGAAAGAGTTCGGGGGAGGCGGAAGCAATCTCGATTTCCGGGAGATTTAAATAAGCGGCATAGGGCGCCGGGTTCTCCTTGAGTAATGATGAGAAAAGCGAATCCAAATTCGTATCACTGTTGATAGATAGGACGCGGCAGGCATTGGATTGATAGACATCACCAGCTTCAATTTTCGCTCTGACTTCACTTACATATTTTTCATATGAGATTTGGTCAACTGAGCTATGCCATTCACCTTCAATGCCATTCCATTCCAAGTCGGGAAATGCTCGCTCAGAAATTTCTGCAAATCTCACGCATGTCCATTGACCTTCAAAGGTAACAAGTACCGCCCAAAAACCCGGCTCTTCTAATGAGGCGGGATCGTGGGAGATTTCTAATATTCCTCGGGCCGACACTCCCCCCATCCAAAATTCCATGTCTCCAGCCTAGGCTCAGTGAGCGCCCTCGATTAGATTTGAGCGGGGGTGGTGCGATAGATTGCGCACTCACAACTTCACATGCGGACGTAGCGCAGTTGGTAGCGCGGAACCTTGCCAAGGTTCAGGTCGCCGGTTCGAACCCGGTCGTCCGCTCTCAGGTAGTAACACCACAGCAGAATAAGCAAGGTCGGATGGCCGAGAGGCGAGGCTCAGGACTGCAAATCCTGCCACACGGGTTCAAATCCCGTTCCGACCTCCACTCTTCTACTACCCTCGAAACGTTAAACACACTACCAATTGAGAAAGTGCGGCCATGACTAATAACTTGGAGAAAGCAGAGCGACCTTGGGGTCGCTATGAAGTTCTTCAAGAGAGTGCCACTCATAAAGTGAAATGCATCTGGATGAATCCTGGTTTTCGACTTTCCTATCAACGTCATAAATATCGCGCCGAACACTGGTTCATTGTTCAAGGCACAGGTGAGATCACGATCGATGGTGTCGTTTCACAAGTGGGTCCTGGATCTACAGTCGAATTCCCGATCGGAACATTGCATCGCCTTTCCAACACCGGCACCGCAGAAATTATCTTTGTGGAAGTGCAGACCGGTACATCCTTTGATGAGTCAGATATCGAGCGCGTAGAGGACGATTATGGCCGTACTGGCCAATAATTTTTAGCCTTTCCGATCTTCAGGTAGGCTTCCCTGGTACCACAGATTTGCAGCAAGGATCGTTGGCTCAGCGGTAGAGCACCACATTGACATTGTGGGGGTCACTGGTTCGATCCCAGTACGGTCCACCAATTGCATGATTTTTTGATCTGCCAACAATTTGCTGGCATCAATGAGAGGTCTTTCAAAGTGGTTAAAAAATCAGAGCGGCTATCAATTGTTGCATTAATTGCTATTGCCACCTTAATTTTGTCTGGCAGCCCTTCATCAGCAGCAATTCCTGGTAGCAATTGTCCGAAAATCGGCGCAACAATGTCCGTTGGTGGTTATCGATATTCATGTGTAAAAAGTGCTGGAAAGTTAGTGTGGAATTCTGGAAGTAAAATTCAAGCCGCCAAAAAAGTCGCCTCAAAACCAGCCAAGGTTTCCTGCACCGCCCTACAAATAAGCTCGGCTAACGATTACATTGCGAATCGAAATGATTTGATCAGACTTTACAATTCGCAGTTATCTGATGACAGTAACTCTGCACAACAAGCCGTTGCCACCGGAAATTACGTCGGCGCAACTCAATTCAGACAATCCATGCAGATGGACCAAAGCAATATTGCCAGGGCAAACACGCAAATTAGCTCGGTAAGACAGTTCATCCAAGGTAATTGTGCAGACGAATCTCTCATTGCGGGGCTCTAATACCTGATTCGGCTCCACCAGTTATATTCTCAAGCCGAACAAATCGTGATCTAATGGCGCAATGGCCGAAAGCAAGATGATCTGGCGCGGGGCGATGCTCGATATCTCCCGCCACTTCTTTGATAAAGAGTTTATCAAAAAGACAATTTCCGCCCTTGCTATCTTTGACTACAACATCTTGCATCTGCATTTGACGGATGATCAAGGGTGGCGCTTGGAAAGCAAGAAATTTCCCAAGCTCCACGAGATCGGTTCGATACGTAAGCAGAGCCAGATCAACCATGGAACTCTCCCACCTGAATTCGACGGGATTAAACACTCGGGATATCTCACTCACGAAGATGTTCGAGAGATAGTTCTCCACGCCAAAGTGCACGGAATCACGATCGTTCCAGAAATCAATATTCCGGGGCACACTCGCGCATTGCTTGCCGCCTACCCGCAATACGGAGTTAACCAACGAAATCTTGAAGTAGGCGAAATATGGGGCATAGCAGATTCTTTGCTAACCCCCTTTGATGAAACTTTTGAATTTCTCGCAGAAATATTTACAGAAGTCGCCTCGGTTTTCCCATCTGATTACATTCATGTTGGGGGCGACGAGTCGTTGATTGCGCATTGGCTAGATGATCCGCAAGTTGTTTCCTTTATGAATGAAAAGGGGTTTGCCTCCCCCAAAGATCTCTTCATGTATTTCATGGGTCGCATTGAAGAGATTCTCACTCCGCTCAACAAGAAGATGATTACCTGGGATGATGCCTTTGCTTTCGATCCCGAGAAGGCCACGGATGCAACCGTTATGTCATGGCGCGGGGCAGAGATTGCAGCTTTAGCGGTTGCACATGGCAAGGAAGTTATCCAAGGGCCGGTAATCCCTACCTACTTCGATTACTACCAGGCCGATGATGCGAGCGAACCATTAGCCATTGGCGGGCCAATCACTCTTGACGATGTTCTGGAATTCACTCCGATCAAAGGAATTCTCGGCGTTCAATTTCAATTGTGGAGTGAATACATTGCAACACCCGCTCACGCGGAATACATGATGTGGCCACGAGCTGCGGCACTGGCTTATCGATGTTGGGGTGAGGTACAATCATTTGAGAATTACTACTCTTCTCGATTGCCGCAGTTGGAGGCACTAGGCGTCAAGCATCGGAGTATGGACGCCGCAACCAGAATCGGCTCGAAAGAATTGGGAACTGCCCCATTTTTTAAGGGTCACGATGTTCATGCAATGATGCACGAGCTTGAAGAGTCGGCCGCAAAAGGCGAGGTTGCCTTCGAAAATCTGAAAGATAAATAAATTACAAAGCTTTAGCCACGATCGTCTCATGTTCAATTTTCATCACAATCGCGTAACCCAGAGCCTGGTAAAAATCTAAGGCGTTGTAATTAACTGGGTTCACTCTTAGGTGAAGACCATGCGACCCTTTTGCTCGAAGTGAGTCCTCCATCGCCTCCATGATTTTTCGACCCAAGCCCAAACCTCTTGCAGCGGGCAATAAGTTGATATGAGCTTGCGAAGGATAAAGATCGAGGAGTTCGGTGGGTGAGGGCGTCGGATGGTGGATTTCATATGCAAGCTTTTCATCACGAGACCAACTCGCCCGATGAGATTCAACGGGATGTTCAAATTCGCCTTGGCGACCTGGCCACCAGATAAGGTCACATTTCTCTTGAAAAGTCTTGGTATCCCGTGCGGCAATGCAATAGCCAATAGCTTCATCATTTTCACCAGCGAGAACAAAGGCATGATCGGGCTCTAGCAATACATATGGGCCGACCCAAATATCCCCTAACGCTTTTGAGTCAGAAAAAATGGCGGAGGCATCGTCCCCGACATCGGCAGTTAGCAGACAAATTTCATAGAGTCTTACAAGTTCTTCGCGCCTGGCCGCTCTAATTTTCACGATAAACGTTCAATAAACCTAAGCGTGTTTACATAGATAGTTTCGGCATCATTGTCGAGGACGGCAACGTGATAGCTATTGGCTAATTCAATGCGTTCTTTATCTGTGCTTCCAATTTCATTCATGATTATCTCTGTGTTCGAGACCGGGAGAACGTGATCTTCCGTCGAATGGAATAGGAGAACGGGAATAGTTATTTGGGCCAATTCCTTACGAGTGTTTTTTAACATACGGTTAAGTTGGAGAACGCCCTTGGTCGGAAGAACGTCATATCCCCACTCAGTCATATCCGGCTTCTTAATGTCATCACCGACAGATGGCATGCCTGCTTTGAGGCGAGAAATGATGGGCGCAAATTTAACCAAAACTCCTGGAATATGAATCATGGGATTTACAAGGATCAGACCATCAACATCGAAATACTCCGAAACATTGAGGGTCGTTCCGCCGCCCATGGAGAGCGCGCAAATAAATACTTTCTTGCACGTTTTGCGAAGCTCGGTGAGATCCTTAACAACTCGTTCTGGCCATTGCTGCCACTTCACTTTATTGAGGTCTCGCCAATCTGTGGAATGTCCGGGCAGTCTTGGGACCCGCACCGTATAACCACGGTCAGCGAAGTAATGGGCATAAGGTCTCATCGATGCAGGCGAACCCGTAAAACCATGTACGAAAATGATTCCGATCTCTTTATGCGAAGTGCCCTCGTGGGCAAAGTCATTTAGCCATCCTGCTGGTGCGGTTGAAGTACTCATGGAAGAAATCTATTCCCGGGCACTCTTAATGGGAAGGTTTTCACCATAAATGTCAGAGTGGTGGCGTACCGTACCTACATGTCGCTTCTTCCACTCCACGAGACAACTTTTGTTGTCGTGGATCTGGAGACCACTGGAGCCTCCCCCAACGTTGGTGCTGGGATAACTGAAATCGGAGCGATCAAAGTCCGAGGGGGTCAAGTCCTCGGAGAGTTCTCGACATTTGTAGATCCGGGAATGCCCGTTCCTGCATTCATCACCGAGCTCACTGGCATAACCGATGCAATGCTCTTTGGAGCGCCACTTATTTTTGAAGCTCTCCCCCAATTAATTGAGTTCTGCGGACCTGAAACTGAGTCCGTCATTGTTGCCCATAACGCACCTTTTGATCTGGGATTTCTCAAGGCTGCCGCCGATTCGATCCAATTTCCATGGCCGAATTACTTAGTTATGGATACCGTCAAGCTTGCCCGGCTTGTGATTGAGAGAGATGAAGTGAGTAATTACAAACTCGGAACTCTTGCTCAATTTTTTGAGACGGAAGTTGCCCCTACTCACAGAGCTCTCGATGATGTTAAGACCACTGTTGAAGTCATGCATCGATGTTTTGAACGGTTAGCTGGATTTAGCGTCTCAACGTATCCGGAATTACTCGAATTCTTCAAAAAATCCCCCAGCAAAAAACCACGTTATTACGCTTAAGATTTATTCTGGTCGCTGCGCTGCCAATTCATTTGTCAGATCGCGCCATTTTTCAAGCAAGGTCCATGCAGCGCCGCTATCAATGGCTTTCTGGGCTAGTACATAACCATTGGCAATCTGCTGTGTAACACCCAGCGAGAAATCACCTTTGAATGCTGCGATCGCGATTGCAGAATTGAGCAGTACTGCCTCCCGTGGGGCGCCCTGCTTGCCCTGCAGCACATCCTTCACAATTGCCGCGTTATAGGAAGGCTCTCCGCCAACCAATTCCGAGATTGGAGCGCGGGCGATTCCAAGATCGAGCGGATCAAATTTGTGAGTAGAGATTTCGCCATTAGCGATTTGTAGAATTGTCGTGGTGTCAGAAAGCGCAACTTCATCAAGTCCATCATCGCTTCGAAAAGCGAATCCTTCGCCCCCGCGATCGGCAATAACTTTGGCCATAATCGGAAGTGCTTTTTCACGAGCTACGCCCAGTGCGATCGCTATAGGTTTTGCGGGGTTTGCAAGCGGCCCCAAAATATTGAAGATCGATGGAACAGCTAACTCTTTGCGAGCCGGTGCGGCAAAGCGAAGCGCTGGATGAAATGAAGTTGCCAGGCAGAAACCAATTCCCAATTTATGGACGGTCTGTGCGATTTCCGCGCCATTGAGTGAAGTAAATACGCCGAGCGCCTCAAGTACATCTGCTGCGCCAGATTTCGATGAAGCGGCACGAGAGCCATGCTTTACAACTCGCGCTCCAGCTGCAGTCGTGACAATCGCAGAAGTTGTAGAAATGTTGATGGTGTTACGACCATCTCCACCGGTTCCTACTGGATCTACCGCGCGTTCTGAAATAGAAATCGGCTCGGCATACTTAAACATTTGCTCAATCATGAGCGCGATATCGGAGGAGGAATAGCCCTTCTCATTGAGCAGAAGTAGGAATTTCTTTATATCTTCTTTATCGGCCCGACCTTCAAGGATTTCGGTCATAACAAAGAGAACTAATTCTGGCGAGAGATCATTATGTGCTTCTAAGGTAGCGAAAAGCTCGGGCCACGATTTCTTCATGCAGTTGCAATGCTCGTGCTTCGAAGGAGCTCAGCGACTTTCGATGCCAAAGTAAATGGATCGATGGGATGAACCACGACGGCATCAGCGCGGGACCATGAAGCAAGCCAGTTATCCTGGATTCGACCAGTGATAGCTAAAATTGGCGGGCAGTTGAAAACTTCATCTTTGAGTTGGCGAGCCATTCCAAGTCCACCTTCAGGAACTGCTTCCCCATCGAGAATAAAAAGATCAATATTCTTTTTCGAATCGAGATATAGACGCAGAGCTGGGCCCGTCGCAAATTCAACAATCTGATGGGGCGCAAATTCACTGCCCACCTGGCGACCCAAGGCAGTGATGATTTGGGAGCGCACGCTCTGATCGTCGGAATAGACGGCAAAAGTGAGGCTCTTCATGCCCGAAAGTCTAACGGGGCGCCGACCAATTTCCTGCGTGATGAGTCTCACCCAGAGCCCCTCCCTGCGAGGCTCTTCGCATTCATACTTTGAGTAGCAAATCGGGAATAATCCCCCTCATGACAACCGCTACCCACGCCTCGGGCAATCCAATGAAGGTCAATCGCCCTAACTTGGTCGCTGTCGGAACAATCGTCTGGCTCTCTAGTGAGCTCATGTTCTTCGCCGCGCTCTTCGCGATGTACTTCACTACGCGTGCTGTGCAAGGTCCAAAGTTCTGGGCTGAGAACACTGGAATGCTCAATATTAAATTTGCAACACTTAATACGACTGTTTTGGTTCTCTCATCAGTCACCTGTCAATTTGGTGTTTTTGCTGCCGAGCGATTCCAAGCCAAACGCACCGGCTCGCTACTTCAATTCAATAAATGGGGAATGCGAGAGTGGTTCGCTCTTACCTTCCTGATGGGCGCATTCTTCATCGGCGGTCAGGTATATGAATATGCAAATCTTGTCCACGAAACTTTAACGCTCTCATCTAATTCATATGGCTCGGTCTTTTACATCACGACTGGATTCCATGGAATGCACGTAACCGGTGGGCTTATCGCTTTCCTCGTCGTCATGGTTCGCGTATTTCGTGCCCAAAAATTTGGCCACTCCCAAGCGCAAACTGCAATCGTTGTCTCTTATTACTGGCACTTCGTGGATATTGTCTGGATCGCCCTCTTCTCTGCGATCTACTTGATTAAGTAAGGATGTAGATGAAAAGACTTTCTCGCTATCGCCGACACCGCCTGGCTGCGCCGGCGCTATTCCTTATTGCGCTCTTCGCGATCGGGACAGGTTTCCAAATGGCTAGCGCACTTCCTGGTGCGCAAACTACAAATTCTTCTTCTCTCACTACTCAGGTAGAGGAAGGTAAACGAATCTTTCTTAAAGGTTGCTCTTCCTGTCATGGATTAAATGCCGAAGGCGGCGAGATTGCTCCCTCCCTTATTGGTGTTGGCGCAGCTTCCGTAGATTTCCAAGTCGGAAC
>CANFRP010000005.1 GCA_947449535.1 Actinomycetota bacterium
TGAAGAAGTAATTGCTAAGTGGGATCCGGTACTTGGTCTGGAAGTTCACGTAGAACTCAATACCAATTCCAAGATGTTTTGTGGATGCGCGACTGAATTTGGTGCTGAACCAAATACTCAAACCTGCCCAGTCTGCCTCGCACTTCCTGGCGCACTGCCTGTTGTTAATGAGAAAGCGATCGAATCGACCATATTGATTGGGCTAGCGCTCAACTGCAAGATCGCTCCTTACTCACGTTTTGCTCGTAAAAATTATTTCTACCCCGATATGCCGAAGAACTTCCAGATCTCTCAATATGACGAGCCAATCTGCTTTGATGGATATGTTGATGTTGAAATCGATACCGACGAGGGACCCAAGCAATTTCGCATCGAAGTCGAGCGCGTTCATATGGAGGAAGACACAGGTAAGTCACTTCACGTGGGTGGTGCAACCGGTCGAATCCACGGCGCCGACTACTCATTGCTCGACTACAACCGCGCCGGTATTCCACTCGTTGAAATCGTGACCAAAATTGTTCCAGGGACCGGTAAATACGCACCAGAAGTCGCCCGGGCATATGTCGCTGAGCTTCGAGATATTTTGCGTGGCCTCAAAGTCTCTGATGTGAAGATGGAGCAGGGCTCACTTCGTTGTGACGCCAACGTTTCCTTAAAGCCCATTGGCTCAGATGTTTTGGGTACCCGTTCTGAAACTAAAAATGTGAACTCATTGCGATCTGTCGAACGCGCTATTCGCGGTGAGATGATCCGTCACGCTGAATTGTTAAATGAGGGCAAGAAAGTTAAGCAAGAGACGCGCCACTTCCAAGAGGAGACCGGACTTACTCGCTCTGGTCGCTCCAAGGAGCAGGCCGAGGATTACCGCTACTTCCCAGATCCAGATTTAGTTCCCGTAACACCAGCTGCATCATGGATTGAAGAACTTCGCGCAACTCTTCCGGAGAAGCCATCGCTTCGTCGTGCACGTTTGCAAGAGGCATGGGGTGTACCGGATAAAGAGATGGCAGCACTCGTTAATGCCGAGCTGCTCGATGTTGTGGAAGAGACTGTGGGCCTCGGCGCAGATCCAGCAAAAGCTCGTACTTGGTGGATGGGTGAAATTTCACGTATCGCCAACGAAAAGGAAGTTACTGCCACATCACTTATTACTCCTGCCCAAGTCGCAGAAATCGTTGCCCTTGTTGCATCAGGAGATCTGACCGACAAACTTGCCCGCCAAGTTGTCGATGGTGTTATTGCTGGCGAAGGTTCACCTTCCCAAGTTATCGAAAAGCGTGGTCTCAAAGTCGTCTCTGATGATTCAGCGTTGATGGCTGCGATTGAAGCAGCTATCGCTGCTCAGCCAGATACTGCAGAGCGCATTCGTGGCGGCAATATTCCAGCAGCAGGTGCGCTTATTGGCGCAGTCATGAAAGCCACAGGCGGACAAGCAGATGCGGCTAAAGTTCGCGAGCTATTGTTAAAGCACTTAGGCCAGGGATAAAAGGTTAAGAAAGAGGAGCCATGAGCAATCCAATGAAGCCACGTTCTGGAATGGTCACTGATGGCATGGAACGTGCTCCGGCTCGCGGAATGCTGCGCGCAGTTGGCATGGGGGATGATGATTGGGTTAAACCACAGATCGGTATTGCCTCATCGTGGAATGAAATTACTCCCTGCAATCTTTCGCTTGATCGTTTAGCTAAGGCATCTCGCAAAGGTGTAATCGATGCTGGTGGATTCCCGATGCAATTTGGCACCATCTCAGTATCAGATGGAATTTCTATGGGCCATGAAGGTATGCACTTCTCATTGGTCTCTCGCGAAGTTATTGCAGACTCAGTAGAAACCGTCATGCAGGCAGAGCGCCTAGATGGCATGGTGACATTTGCCGGTTGTGACAAATCACTTCCTGGCATGATGATGGCGGCAGCTCGTATCGATGTTGCCAGCGTCTTTGTTTATGCAGGATCAACATTGGCCGGAAATGTGGATGGCAAAGATGTCACCATTATCGATGCCTTTGAAGCAGTCGGTGCCTGTGCTCGTGGACTAATTTCGCAAGAGCAAGTCGACAAGATTGAACGCGCAATCTGTCCGGGCGAAGGTGCTTGCGGTGGCATGTATACCGCTAACACTATGGCAGCGGTTGGCGAAGCAATTGGCCTCTCGCTTCCAGGGTCGGCATCACCTGCAGCAGTCGATCGTCGCCGCGATGATTACGCCGTTAAATCTGGCGCCGCAGTTGTTGAATTAATTCGCAAGGGGATCACTACTCGCGATATTTTGACAAAGAAGGCATTTGAGAATGCAATCACAGTCGTGATGGCACTGGGTGGATCTACCAATGCAGTTCTTCACTTACTTGCCATCGCCAATGAAGCGGAAGTTGATCTCACGCTCGAAGATTTCCATCGAATTGGATCAAAAGTGCCACTACTGGGCGATCTCAAACCATTTGGTAAATACGTCATGACTGATGTCGATCGGGTCGGCGGAATTCCTGTGGTTATGCGCGCGCTCTTTGACGCCGGATATTTGCACGGTGATTGCCTCACCGTCACTGGCAAAACTTTGGCGGAAAATCTAGAAGAGATCACTCCACTTGATCCAGATGGTGAAGTTCTCCATGCCATCAAAACTCCGTTAGCACCAGGCGGGGGAATCACCATTCTTGGTGGGTCACTTGCACCCGAAGGCGCAGTCTGTAAGACAGCAGGAATTGAAGTGGAACATTTCGAAGGCCCGGCCCGGGTATTTGAACGCGAGCAATCTGCAATGGAAGCTTTAGAAAATGGCACCATTGTCGCTGGCGATGTTGTTGTTATTCGCTACGAAGGTCCCAAGGGAGGACCGGGAATGCGCGAAATGTTGATGATTACTGGTGCAATCAAGGGCGCCGGTCTCGGTAAATCAACACTACTTCTCACCGATGGTCGCTTCTCTGGCGGATCTACTGGACTTTGCGTAGGACACGTTGCACCGGAAGCAGTTGATGGGGGACCGATCGCATTTATTAAAGATGGTGATCGCATCCGCATTAATACCGTCGATCGCACATTGGATCTTTTGGTTGATGAAGCAGAAATGACCGAGCGCCGTAAACACTTCGCACCCGTCCCACATAAATTTAAGCGAGGCGTCCTTGCGAAATATGCCAAGGTCGTGGGTTCGGCCTCACAGGGCGCGGTCTGCTCTTAATTCGTTCAGAAAGCCCTGACCAAATAATGAGATCTCCGTCTCAGGGGTTGACTCATGGCTGTGCTCGCGCGAGAATTAGCGCATGACATCATCAGTGGTGATTCGAGAGCGCGCGATCTAGTCCAACTAGATGGCGTGCTACCCCTCAGTTAAACACTGAGGGGTTTCTCATTTAGCCACAACACATGAGCCACAACAATTAAGGAAGGGAGATGAACATATGAGCAATCAGCAAATTACGGGGGCAAGTGCACTCGTCAAAGCGTTAGAGCTTTCTGGCGTTGACGTGATGTTCGGTATCCCTGGTGGTGCAATTCTTCCTGCTTATGATCCGATCTTTGACAGCCCGATCCGCCACATTTTGGTGCGCCACGAACAAGGCGCAGGACATGCGGCAACTGGCTACGCACAAGCGACTGGAAAAGTTGGCGTGTGTATCGCTACCTCCGGACCTGGTGCTACCAATTTAGTTACTCCACTTGCTGATGCGCAGATGGACTCAGTTCCGATCGTGGCCATCACGGGTCAAGTCTCTTCAGGCGCAATCGGCACAGATGCTTTCCAAGAAGCCGATATTCGCGGAATCACGATGCCAGTAACCAAGCACAGCTTCCTTGTTACCGATCCAGCAGATATCGCAGGCGCAGTTGCGCAGGCATTTCATATTGCAAGCACGGGTCGCCCAGGTGCAGTCCTTGTCGATATCGCAAAAGATGCGCTACAGAAGATGACAGATTTCAATTATCCAAAAGATATAAAGCTTGCTGGTTACCACCCGGTGATGGTGCCGGACGAAGGCGCCGTTCGTGATGCCGCTCGTTTGATCGCAGAATCTAAATCGCCCGTTCTCTACGTTGGTGGCGGAGTCATTAGATCAGAAGCGCACAAAGAGTTAATGAAGCTCGCTGAACTTACCGGTGCACCAGTTGTCACAACATTGATGGCTCGTGGCGGATTCCCTGACTCTCATCCTCAGCATCTTGGTATGCCGGGAATGCACGGAACAGTTGCTGCAGTAACTGCACTTCAGAAATCAGATCTGCTCATTACTTTAGGAGCCCGCTTTGATGATCGTGTTACTGGAAAGCTTTCAACTTTTGCCCCGAGTGCAAAAGTTATTCATGCAGATATAGATCCAGCGGAAATTGGCAAGAATCGTCGTGCAGATGTTGCACTCGTGGGAGATCTTAAAATCACTATTGATGCGCTAATTCCAGCCGTCAAACATGAATTCAAGAAGTCCCAACCTGATCTCACTGAATGGTGGACGTTAGTTAATTCATATCGTTCTAAATTCCCATTGGGTTATGACCATCCTGAAGATGGCTCACTCTCACCTCAATATGTGATTGAACGGCTTGGAAAAATCGCTGGCCCAGATGCAATTTATGTTGCAGGTGTGGGACAACATCAGATGTGGGCTTCGCAATTTGTTAATTACGAGAATCCACGTACTTGGCTCAACTCTGGTGGCCTGGGCACAATGGGTTACGCAGTTCCTGCTGCCATGGGCGCAAAAGTGGGCGCACCAGATAAGACCGTGTGGGCGATCGATGGCGATGGTTGCTTCCAGATGACTAACCAAGAGTTAGTTACTTGTGCACTCAACAATATTCCGATCAAAGTCGCCATCATTAACAATGAAAGCCTCGGCATGGTTCGCCAATGGCAGACCCTGTTCTATAACGAGCGTTATTCCAATACCGAACTTCACTCCAAGCGCATTCCAGATTTCACCAAGTTGGCAGATGCGATGGGTTGCGTTGGACTTCGTTGCGATTCCAAGGACGATGTCGATAAGACAATCGCTCAAGCAATGGAAATTAACGATCAACCGGTAGTAGTGGACTTCAGCGTATTCCGTGATGCCATGGTCTGGCCGATGGTTGCCGCTGGTGCATCTAATGATGACATTGTCGTTGCGCGTTCAATGGCACCTATCTGGGATTCACAGGAGCTCTGATTAATATGACAACAAGGCAGAAGCACACACTCTCCGTTCTCGTAGAGAACAGCCCTGGCGTACTTGCTCGCGTCTCTTCTTTATTCTCGCGTCGCGCTTACAACATCGATTCACTTGCTGTGGGTCCAACAGAAAATCCTGATTATTCACGAATGACAATTGTGATTGATGTTGAAGGTCATGCCCTTGAGCAAGTCGTGCAACAACTCGACAAGCTCGTCAATGTCATCAGCATTACCGAACTCGATCCCATCGTTTCGGTGCAGCGCGAACTTCTCTTGGTGAAAGTCGCGACCACTGCGACCACTCGTTCGCAGGTCCTTGAGACCGTTCAACTTTTCCGAGCCAAAGTCGTCGATGTTGCACAAGATGCAGTCACGATCGAGGCGACCGGAAATGCTGAGAAGATCCAAGCTCTCCTCAGCGTGCTTGAGCCATATGGCATTAAGGAATTGGTCCAATCTGGGCTTGTCGCGATCTCGCGCGGGCTCAAGACTGGGTCAAATCAATAATTTCAACGCTTTAGAATTAACCCAAGATTTGCAGAATACCAACCTCACAACAGAAGCAAGACCGACGAAAGGTAATAACAGTGGCAACCCAGTATCACGACGAAGATGCCGATCTATCCATCATCCAATCTAAGAAGGTTGCGGTCATTGGTTACGGTTCACAAGGTCACGCACACGCACTTAGCTTGCGCGATAGCGGAGTAGATGTTCGCATTGGTTTGGCAGAAGGCTCAAAGTCTCGCGCTAAAGCAGAAGCAGAAGGACTCCGCGTTCTCTCAGTAGCTGACGCAGTAAAAGAAGCAGATGTTGTTATGTTGTTGGCGCCAGATCACGTGCAGCGACACATCTACAACGATTCTATTAAGCCAAACTTGAAGCCAGGCTCTGCTCTCTTCTTTGGCCACGGATTCAATATTCGTTTTGGTTACATCAAGCCAGAGGCAAACATTGATGTTGCCATGGTTGCACCTAAGGGCCCAGGTCACTTGGTACGTCGTGAGTATCAAGCAGGTCGTGGCGTTCCGGTCCTTGTTGCTGTTGAGCAAGACTCAACTGGCAACGCATGGCCACTCACACTTTCATATGCAAAGGCGCTCGGTGGACTTCGCGCAGGCGGAATCCTCACCACCTTTACCGAAGAGTGCGAGACCGATTTGTTCGGTGAGCAAGCAGTTCTCTGCGGTGGCGCATCTCAACTCGTTCAATATGGTTTTGAAACATTGATCGAAGCTGGCTACCAGCCAGAAGTTGCATACTTCGAGTGCCTACACGAACTTAAGTTGATCGTTGACTTGATGTATGAAGGTGGAATCGCCAAGCAGCGTTGGTCAGTATCCGATACAGCTGAGTACGGCGACTATGTCTCCGGCCCGCGCGTTATCGATGCAAGCGTTAAGGCAAACATGAAGGCAGTTCTTGCCGACGTTCAAAATGGTAATTTCGCAAAGCGCTTTATTGAAGATCAAGATGCCGGAGCACCTGAATTCAAGGCACTTCGCGCAAAGGGTGAAGCTCATCCGATCGAAACCGTTGGCCGTGAACTTCGCAAAATGATGTCATGGGTAAAGGGCAACAACAAGGATGATTACCAAGAAGGTGTTGCAGCGCGTGGCTAAACCAGTTGTATTAATCGCAGAGGAACTCAGCCCGGCAACTTTGCAGGCGCTGGGTCCTGATTTTGAAGTGCGCAATTGCGATGGTGCTAATCGCGCAGAGCTACTTCCCGCACTTGCTGCCGGCGTCGATGCGGTATTGATTCGCTCTGCAACCAAGATGGACGCAGAAGCAATTGCAGCAGCAAAGGGCCTAAAAGTAATTGCTCGCGCTGGTGTTGGTCTTGATAATGTTGATATTCCGGCGGCAACAGCAGCTGGTGTCATGGTTGTTAACGCACCCACTTCAAATATCGTATCTGCAGCAGAGCTCGCTATCTCTTTATTGATGGCATCAGCTCGCTTTATCTCCCCAGCGCACGCAGCGCTTCGGGCAGGTAAGTGGGCTCGTTCCAAGTACACAGGCGCAGAGCTCTTTGAAAAGACGCTGGGTATCGTTGGCTTTGGTCGCATCGGTCAGCTAGTCGCGGCTCGTATGCAAGCTTTTGGAATGAATGTGATCGCCTACGATCCTTATCTCCAACCAGCTCGCGCAGCTCAACTCGGTGTAAAGCTTGTTGATCTTGATGTTCTTCTCAAGAATGCAGATTTCATCACTATCCACTTACCTAAGACAAAAGAGACCGCTAATCTCATCAGCGTTGATGCACTGAAGTTAGTAAAGCCATCAGTCCGCATTATTAATGCTGCGCGTGGTGGTGTTCTCGATGAGGCAGCGCTCTATGACGCACTTGTTGAAGGTCGCGTTGCCGGAGCCGGGCTCGATGTATTTGCTACTGAGCCATGCACCGATTCACCACTCTTCACTTTGGATAACGTTGTTGCAACACCACACCTCGGCGCATCTACCGATGAAGCACAAGAGCGTGCTGGTATCGCAGTTGCCGTCTCTGTTCGCAAAGCGTTGGGTGGCGAGCTCGTTCCTGATGCAGTGAACGTTAAGGGTGGAGCAATCCATGAAGAGATTCGTCCATCACTTCCACTCGTGGAGAAGATGGCTCAGATCCTCACCACAATTGCTGGCGAATTGCCGGTCTCCTTTGAAGTTCAAGTTCGCGGCGATATCTCCGAACATGACTCATCCATTCTTGCGACAAGTGCTCTCAAGGGCGCGCTCATCGCTACTGGCGCGGAAGATGTTACCTACGTCAATGCTCCTAATTTGGCAGAAGGTCGCACAACAGCTTCGGTAAATACCGATCCAGAAAGTTCTCAATACCGTAGTTACATCTCTCTACGCGCAGCGCTCAGTGATGGACGCCAAGTAATTGTCGATGGAACTCTGATGGGTATTCGAAAAGTTGAGAAGATTATTGCGATTGAGGGATTTGATCTCGATCTACCTCCTACTGAAAATCTGCTCTTCCTTCGCTATACCGATAAGCCAGGCGTTGTCGGCCATGTCGGAAATGTGCTTGGTATCTCTGGAATCAATATCGCTGGAATGCAAGTTGCTCGCTCAAGTGCAGGCGGCGAAGCGCTCATGGCACTCAATGTTGATTCTCCAGTTACTGCCGAAATCGTTGCCAAGATCGTTGCTGAGTCCGGTGCTCAATTTGTTCGCGCCGTTAATTTGATCGGATAAATATGTCTAATAGTTCCAAGGTGAGTTTCAATCTAGCAGTCATTGCTGGCGATGGAATTGGTCCTGAGGTTGTTGCCGAAGGTATCAAAGTCTTGGATGCAGTATCTGCAAAGTACGGTGTCACATTTGCAAAGACGGAATATGACCTCGGTGCCAAGTATTGGCACAATACCGGGGAGACTCTTCCAGACTCTGTGCTTGCAGATCTCGCTAAATCAGATGTTATTCTCTTGGGCGCAGTCGGAGATCCGACCGTACCCAGCGGCGTGCTTGAACGCGGCCTCTTATTAAAGCTTCGTTTTGCATTTGATCACTACATCAATCTTCGTCCCGCCAAACTTTGGCCGGGCACCAAGTCACCACTTGCTGGTGATCCTGCAATTGATTTCATCGTTGTCCGGGAAGGAACCGAAGGGCCATACGTTGGCGCTGGCGGAGTTCTGGCTTTCGGCACCGAAAATGAAATTGCTACAGAGGAATCACTCAATACTCGTCGCGGAGCTGAGCGCGTTATTCGCGATGCTTTTGCCCGCGCATCGGCTCGCCCGCGCAAGAAGTTGACCCTGGTCCATAAGAACAATGTGCTTACTCGCGCTGGTGGACTTTGGACTCGCACCTTTAACGATGTCGCTAAGGAATTTCCAGATATCACAACGGATTATTTACATGTTGATGCAGCGTCCATGTTCTTTGTTACCAATCCAGAGCGCTTTGATGTAGTTGTTACCGATAACCTCTTCGGAGATATCTTGACTGATATTGCTGCTGCAATCTGTGGCGGAATAGGACTTGCCGCTTCGGGCAATATCAATCCAACCGGAAAATTCCCATCAATGTTCGAGCCAGTACACGGCTCTGCTCCAGATATTGCCGGCAAGAATCTTGCTGATCCGACCGCAACCGTCATGTCAGTTGCGATGTTGCTTTCACACCTTGGTCTCAATGAGGCTGCTGCCGACGTTGAGCGCGCAGTTGCAGCAGACTTACTTTCTCGTGGCGATTCCAAACGCAGTACTTCGGAAATTGGAAGTGCGCTAGCAGGGGCCGTGAAGTAAATGAAAGTAAATCTCACTCCTAATCCATCACCTGTATCTGACGCTGATCGCACCGCAAAAATTGCGGAAGGTGGGTTTGGTAAGCACTACACCGACAATATGGTGATTGCGAATTGGAGCGAGGCCGATGGTTGGAGCGATGCCACGCTTCAGGCTTATGGTCCGATCACACTTGATCCAGCAACAGCGGTCTTTCATTATGGTCAAGAGATCTTTGAAGGAATGAAGGCTTACACACAGCCAGATGGAAGCATCTCGCTTTTTCGGCCGGAAGCAAATGCAGCTCGCTTTGCACGCAGCGCAGCGCGCCTTGCACTTCCAGAAATGCCGATCGACTTCTTCGTCGATACCGTTAAAGAATTAGTGAAGCAGGATCGCAAGTGGACTCCGACGCAGGTCGGCGAGTCGCTCTACATTCGCCCTTTCATGATCGCTACCGAAGTAGGACTTGGAGTTCGTCCATCAAATAAGGCGATGTACTTACTAATCGCAACTCCAGCATCTGCATATTTCAATGCCTCCAAAGCAGTCACAGTATGGATCTCTACCGAATTCGTTCGCGCAGCTCCCGGCGGTACTGGTGAGGCAAAATGCGGCGGCAACTACGCAGCATCACTCGTTGCCCAAAAACAAGCCGCAACTCAAGGATGCGATCAAGTGGTCTGGTTAGATGCCAATGAACGCAAATGGGTGGAGGAGATGGGCGGCATGAACCTCTACTTCATCAAGGGCGTCGGCAAAGAAGCAACTGTTATTACCCCCAAGCTCACAGGAACACTTCTTCCTGGTATCACTCGCGATTCAATTCTGACGGTCGCGAAAGATCTCGGCTATAAAGTTGAAGAGACAATGCTGTCGATCGATGATTGGCGCGAGGGCGTTGCATCAGGTGAAATTACCGAAATTTTTGCATGTGGAACTGCTGCTGTAATCACTGCAGTTGGCGCAGCTAAGAGTGTGCACGGTACCTGGCCAACCGGCAATGGTGAGCCCGGCCCGATCACTATGGAGATTCGTAATCACTTGCTGGGCATTCAGCATGGGACCGTAGCGGATAAGCATGGATGGAATGTGAAGGTCTGTTAATGAATGACAACTTTCATATCTATGACACCACCCTTCGTGATG
Organism: Actinomycetota bacterium; assembly: GCA_947449535.1. Lineage (GTDB taxonomy): Bacteria > Actinomycetota > Actinomycetes > Nanopelagicales > Nanopelagicaceae > AAA044-D11. The sequence continues at coordinate 10,539 of CANFRP010000005.1, forward strand.
GAGCCCAACAAGAAGGCTTAAATCTCACCGTTCATGACAAGCTTGCAATTGCGCGTCATCTCGATGATCTCGGGGTCGGTTTTATCGAAGGTGGATGGCCGGGCGCTAATCCAAAGGACACCGAATTTTTTAAGCGCGCCCAAACAGAGTTGAAATTAAAAAATGCAACATTCGTTGCATTTGGCGCGACTCGTCGCCCAAATGTGAAGGCAGCTGATGACACTCTTCTTCGCGCACTTCAAGATTCCGGGGCGCCAGCAGTTACTTTGGTGGCCAAGAGCCATGATCGCCACGTCGATTTAGCTCTCAAAACCAACCTTGATGAGAATCTGGCGATGATCCGTGATTCAATTAAATTCTTGCGCGATGGTGGCCAACGAGTTTTTCTCGATGCCGAACATTTCTTTGATGGCTACCTTTCAAATAAGGCATACGCGCTAGAGGTTGTACGCACTGCTGCGGAAGCTGGCGCCGATGTCGTTGCCCTGTGTGACACAAACGGTGGAATGTTGCCGGATGAACTTTCCCAAGTTGTTCATGAAGTACTTGGTCTTTCAGGTGCGCGGCTTGGTATTCATTGCCACAACGACACAGGGTGCGCGATCGCTAACTCACTTGCTGCTGTTGCTGCAGGTGCCACTCACGTACAAGGAACCCTTAACGGCTATGGAGAGCGCACCGGTAACGCCGATCTCGTCTCCATCATTGCTAATTTAGAATTGAAGAAGCAACAGAAGGTATTGCCCGAAGGATCACTTCGGGAAGCGTTTCGGATCTCCCATGCGGTAGCCGAAGTTACCAATGTCGCACCATCTCCTCGTCAGCCATTTGTTGGTGTTTCCGCCTTTGCTCATAAAGCTGGCTTGCATGCAAGTGCAATCAAAGTAGATCCCAATCTCTATCAGCACGAAGATCCAGCATCTGTCGGAAACGATATGCGCATGCTGGTCTCTGATATGGCTGGTCGCGCATCCATCGAATTGAAATCTGCCGAGCTGGGAGTGGAACTTGGCGATGATAAGGAAGTTGTCACTCGCGTGGTTGCTCGAGTCAAAGAGATGGAAGCTCGTGGCTATACCTTTGAAGCGGCTGATGCCTCCTTCGAACTTCTTCTTCGAGAAGAGATTGATGGAAAGCGAGCGCACTTCTTCACCATTAATCATTGGGAGATCTCGGTCATTCGCGATGAGAAAGATTTGGTTACCTCTAAGGCCACCGTTTCCATCACTGCTGGCACAGAAGAGATTTCTGCCACCGGTACCGGAAATGGTCCAGTAAATGCAATCGATAACGCGCTCCGTTCTGGCCTGGAAGAAATTTATCCAGAACTCGCCGCGCTCGAACTTACTGATTACAAAGTTCGCATCCTCGAAGGTCGCCTTGGAACTGGTGCGATAACTCGCGTATTGGTAGAAACCAAAGATGCGCAAGGAGAGTGGAGCACTATTGGTGTCCACGAGAATGTGATTGCAGCATCTGCTGCTGCGTTGGAAGATGCCGTGACATATGGCCTACTCCGTCAAGGACGCAAGCCCGAATAGGTTCGACTTATGTCAGCAGAGCTAATCGCGCAATACGAAGAGCATCTGGCACTTGTTCGCCATCTCGCAGATAACTCCATAAAAGGATATGTCTCCGATCTCCAATCATTTCTTACCCATATGGAGAAGTTGGGGATTACTGAATTCCATAATCTGGAATTAACCCACCTTCGTTCATGGCTCGCTAACTTGCAGAGCATGGGAATTTCGCGAGCAACATTGATTCGTAGAATTGTTTCGATTCGCGCTTTTACCTATTGGGCGACCAGCAACGGGTGGATCGCCTCTGATATTGGCGCGCAATTATCTATTCCAAAGCCCCACAAAACTCTGCCAGCAGTACTCAATCAGAGCGACACCACAATTGTTCTGGACTCTCTACAAACTCGCTGCGATCAAGAGCCAACGCCAATTCACTACCGCGATTTAGCAGCTGTCGAAATCCTCTATGCCGCGGGCATCCGAGTATCCGAACTCTGTGGACTCAATTTGGCGGATATTGATCGCTCCCGAAATACATTGCGAGTTATCGGCAAAGGCGATAAAGAACGCACTGTTCCACTGGGAATTCCAGCGATGCGCGCATTGGAAAATTGGATTTCACTTGCTCGTCCGCAACTAGCTACCGAAATATCTGGCCAAGCAGTCTTCATTGGTTCCCGGGGAAAGCGAATTGATCAACGCACTATTCGCGAAATTGTGTATCAGGCAATGTCAGCAGTGGGATCAACGATGGGACCACATGGACTTCGCCATACTGCCGCCACTCATTTATTAGAAGGTGGCGCCGACCTTCGTACCGTTCAAGAGATTTTGGGCCATTCATCACTTGCAACAACTCAGATTTACACCCATGTGAGCCCGGAGCGCCTCAAAGCTGCATACAAGCAAGCCCATCCTCGGGCTTAATTTGGCGCACCTACGCCCAGCCTTTAGGATTACCCCAGCAGAAACCCAAGAAATTGGGGCTCTGACTTCACGCACTTGATCTGATGAATTTCAGATAACCATTTCGGTCCCGGATTTATTCGGGTCGGTGTTCAAGTGCTAGGGGCCAAACAAATTGTTAGGCCGACAACCGAGTGCACTCGTTGCAGTTATATCTGCGCGCGTGCAAAAAAGGAGAACACTGCCATGGCAGTTGTAACAATGCGAGAACTCCTCGACAGCGGAGTCCACTTCGGACACCAGACTCGTCGTTGGAATCCAAAGATGAAGCGCTTTATTTTTGCCGAGCGCAATGGCATCTACATTATCGACATCCAACAGTCACTTGCACTTATTGATAGCGCATATGAATTCATCAAGGACACCGTCGCAAAGGGCGGACATATCCTTTTCGTTGGAACAAAGAAGCAAGCACATGTCCCAATCATCGAACAAGCAGCTCGCGTAGGAATGCCTTACGTTACAGAGCGCTGGCTCGGCGGCATGCTCACTAACTTTCCAACTGTCTACAAGCGCATCTTGCGTTTGAAGGAGTTGGAAGCACTAGAAAATTCAAATGATCAACTCCTCACAAAGAAGGAGCTCTTGGTACTTCGTCGCGAGCGCGAGAAGCTCACCAAGAACCTCCAAGGTATCCGCGATATGACCAAGTTGCCTTCAGCAATCTGGGTAGTCGATACCAAGAAGGAGCACCTTGCAGTTCAGGAAGCTCACAAGTTGGGTATCCCAGTTGTTGCAATTTTGGACACCAACTGTGATCCAGATGAAGTTGATTACAAGATTCCAGGCAACGATGATGCGATTCGTTCGATCGCACTTCTTACTCGCGTCATCACTGATGCAGCAGTCGCCGGCCTTGCAGCACGTTCTGCAACCGCCGCAGCTGCCGCAGCACAAGCTGATGCAGTAAAGAACACGGCTACTGCAGAGCTCGAGAAGGAAATTCTCGAAGCATCTACTACAGCTACTCCAGAAGTTGAAGGAGAGGCGAAGTAATTGGCTTACACAGCAGCAGATGTAAAGAAGCTCCGCGAGGAGACTGCAGCAGGCATGTTGGATTGCAAGAAGGCGCTTGATGAAGCCGATGGCGATTACCAAAAAGCTGTAGAGCTCATTCGCGTTAAGGGTCTTAAGGGTGTTACCAAGCGCGAAGGCCGCACAACATCAAATGGTTTGGTACTTGCACGCGCTGAGAACAATCTCGGTGTGATGCTTGAACTCAACTGTGAAACAGACTTCGTTGCAAAGGGAGATCGCTTCCAAGAACTCGCAAACGAATTGTTGGCTCATCTTGAGTCCAGCAAGATTGGCGAGCTTGCCGCATTCCTGTCATCTACTATGGCTAACGGCAAGACCGTTCAGACTGTGATCGATGAGAGCAATGCAACACTTGGTGAGAAGATCGAACTTCGTCGTATTGCCGTACTCGATGGAAAGCCAGTCTCGCTCTACTTGCACCGCACCAGCCCAGATCTTCCACCTCAGGTGGGAGTTCTCGTTCAGTTGGCTGTCGATGCAGTTGAGGCAGGCAAAGATATTGCTCAGCACATCGCAGCATTCGCTCCACAATATGTTCGTCGCGAGGATATTCCTGCGGTGGAGATTGAGAAAGAGCGCCGTATTGCGGAAGAGACAGCTCGCGAAGAGGGTAAGCCAGAGGCCTCACTCTCTAAGATCGTCGAAGGTCGCGTGACTGGATTTGTGAAGGAAGTTAGCTTGCTCGAGCAATCTTTTGCTAAAGATGCCAAGAAAACTGTTCAGCAGATCCTCGATGAGGCAAAGACAGCCGTGTCGGCGTTTCACCGATTCCGAGTTGGTCAGTAATCTAGGCGTAGGGAATTAAACAGACCTAAAATCTGAATAGTCCGAAAACTTAAAGATAAGGAGCACTCACTATGGCCCGCAAAGGTTACAAGAGAGTGCTCCTTAAACTTTCTGGAGAAGTATTTGGCGGCGCTGCCGGTATCGGTGTTGATCCTGATGTTGTGCATGATGTAGCCCAACAAATCGCTGAAGTTGTTCGCAGCGGAACTCAAATTGGAATTGTTGTCGGTGGCGGTAATTACTTCCGCGGAGCAGAGCTCTCACAGCGCGGAATGGATCGCGCTCGCGCTGACTATATGGGAATGCTCGGAACAGTCATGAACTGCCTAGCCCTCCAGGATTTCCTCGAAAAAGAGGGAATCGAAACTCGTGTTCAAACTGCAATCACGATGGGCCAAGTTGCCGAGCCATACATTCCACGCCGCGCAATTCGCCACCTCGAAAAAGGACGCGTGGTAATTTTTGGCGCCGGTGCGGGAATGCCATTCTTTACTACCGACACAGTTGCGGCCCAGCGCGCACTTGAAATTGGATCAGAAGCATTGCTCTTGGCAAAGAGTGGCGTGGATGGTGTTTATAGCGCCGATCCAAAGAAGGACGCTTCGGCCACAAAGTACGAAACCATTTCTTACGATGAAGTTCTCACAAAATCGCTAGCTGTAGCAGATGCCGCAGCATTTAGTTTGTGCCGCGAAAACAAGCTTCCCATTATCATCTTTGATCTCAAGAACAAGGGCAACATCGCTCGCGCCGTTAAAGGCGAGAGTATTGGAACTCTCGTCTCCTAATTTTCCCACTCATAAATATCTCTGAAGGAGCGCCATGTCGGATATCGCAGCAACTTTGAGCGAAGCAACAGCAAAGATGGATAAGGCTGTTGAAGTAGCGAAGGAAGATTTTGGTTCTATCCGTTCTGGTCGTGCTCATCCATCAATGTTTGCCAAAATCAATGTTGATTACTACGGCACCTATACCCCGCTCTCTCAGCTTGCAACTGTTCAAGTACCTGAGGCGCGGATGGCGATTGTTAGCCCGTTCGACAAGGGAGCAATGGCAGTAATTGAAAAAGCAATTCGCGAATCAGATCTAGGTGTAAACCCAGCATCAGATGGCGCAGTTATTCGTGTTAATTTTCCCGAGCTCACCGAAGAGCGCCGCAAGGATTACATCAAAGTTGCCCGCACTAAAGGTGAGGATTCCAAAATCTCGATCCGCAATATCCGTCGCACAGCGAAGGAAGCAATTGAGAAGATGGAGAAAGATGGAATTGCTGGTAAAGATGATGTGGCTCGTGGCGAAAAAGATCTCGAGAAAATCACTTCCGATCATGTCGCAAAGATCGATGATTTATTGAAGCATAAAGAAGCTGAGCTTCTCGAAGTCTAAAATGGATGACTTACATTCCCTCAACGAGGCGATTAATAAGAAGGCGGGGCGCAAGCTCATTCCTTCTATCTTTGTTGCGATAGTTATTCTCGCGCTCGTTTTTGGAACTGTTTATTTAGTCCCCGCACTTTTCGCAGGACTTCTCTGGATCGCTGTTTTACTCGCAATTCGCGAGCTCTCTCATGCATATCGCGCGGGTGGAATCGATCTCCCCGAAAATATTCTCTACCTTGCATCTACCGCAATTATGTTGGCCGCTTGGTATGGCCGAGTCACCGGACTCTCGGTAGCAATGGCTGTTGCCATTCCCAACGTCTTGGTCTACATACTTTTTAAGACCCCAAAAGATTTCATTCGCCGATCAACTTCTGCAACATTCGCGCTCTTCTATATTCCTTTTCTTGCCGGATTCATCGTCTTGCTTGCTCATGCCGATAACGGGCCATCACGAATTTTGACGATGGTAGTTCTTGTTAGCTGCAACGATACTTTCGCTTATCTCTTCGGAGTTCTCTTTGGAAAACATAAACTTGCACCAGAGGTGAGTCCAAAGAAGACTTGGGAAGGTCTGATTGGTTCGGTAATTGCTACCACTATTGGCGCAGCGCTCGTCTTTCAATATTCCTTGGATAAGCCTTTTTGGGTGGGAGCTTGCGTTGGTTTCGCCACTGTCTTCACATCTACTGCGGGCGATCTCATCGAATCTGCAGTCAAGCGCGATCTCTCCATCAAGGATATGAGCACCCTGCTACCGGGGCATGGTGGAATTCTCGACCGAATTGATTCTGTTCTCTTTACTGGGCCCGCCATCTGGTTTGCTCTCGAATTTATCAAGCACTTCAACCTCTAAGAAGATCGGATCACCCATCACCATGGATGAAATTAAGTTGGTCTTCGATGAGCCCAAGCAGAGAGTAAAGCCGCCCAAGCACTTTGCAGACCTGACTCCGGAAGAGCGCAAAGCTCGCGCCGTTGAGTTGGGAATTCCCGCATTTCGCGCCAATCAAATGGCAGTTCACTTCTTTACGCACTACAACGATGAGACAGATACGTGGAGCGATATTCCCAAAGATCTTCGCGATACCTTGGCGAAAGAGTTTGTACCGAAGTTGATCACCTTAGTTCGGACGGTGACTGCCGATGGTGGTCGCACCCGGAAAGATCTCTGGAAATTGCACGATGGCGTATTGGTGGAGAGCGTTCTGATGCGCTACACCGATCGCACGACAGTCTGCATCTCTTCGCAAGCTGGTTGTGGCATGAACTGCCCATTCTGCGCAACTGGTCAAAGTGGACTGACTCGAAATCTAACTGCTGGTGAAATTACGGCACAAGTAGTCGCCGCTGCTCGCGCTTGCGCCACCGGTGAATTACCTGGAGGAGAGACTCGACTTTCTAATGTTGTATTTATGGGGATGGGGGAGCCACTTGCAAATTACAACGCAGTGATGCGCTCTGTCCGCAATATCACTGCGCCTGCGCCCGATGGTTTGGGAATTAGCGCACGGTCAGTCACCGTATCTACTGTGGGTCTTGTTAATGGAATCGATAAATTGCGGGAAGAGGGAATCCCGGTCACACTCGCAGTTTCATTGCACACACCTGATGATGAACTCCGCGATACATTGGTTCCAATAAATTCTCGATTTAAAATTCGCGAGGTATTAGCAGCGGCAGATGCGTATGAAGCCAAAACCGGTCGGCGCTATTCCATTGAATACGCACTCATTCGAGATATCAATGACCAAGCTTGGCGCGCAGATCTTCTCGGCCGCTTGCTTAAGAATCGCAATGCCCACGTCAATCTCATTCCACTAAATCCCACTCCTGGATCAAAGTGGACCGCATCTCGCCCCCACGATGAGGCGGAGTTTGTGCGAATTCTCGAAGGCTATGGGGTTCCGGTCACCGTTCGCGATACCCGAGGACGCGAAATTGATGGAGCATGTGGTCAATTGGCTGCCGCCGAAGTAATCTCTGGGACATGAAAAAACTTCAGAACTTTATTGACGGAAAATTCCAGCCATCAGCATCTGGTGAAACTACCGATGTAATTAATCCTGCTACTGGTGAGGTTTATGCTCAAGCGGCGAAATCCAATTCAGCCGATGTTGATCAAGCCATGAAAGTTGCCTCCAAAGCTTTTGAGACCTGGCGTGATTCCACTCCGTCCGAACGCCAGCGCGCACTTCTCAAAATAGCTGATGCGATCGAGAATCGTGCTGAAGAGATCATCGCCATTGAATCCGAGAACACCGGCAAGCCTTTATCGCTCACCGCTTCTGAAGAAGTGCCACCAATGATCGATCAGATCCGCTTCTTTGCTGGCGCTGCGCGCAATTTAGAGGGGCGTTCTGCTGGTGAATATATGCACGGCATGACTTCATTTATTCGTCGCGAGCCAATTGGGGTTTGCGCTCAAGTCACACCGTGGAATTACCCCATGATGATGGCAGTCTGGAAGTGGGCGCCGGCAATTGCTGCTGGAAATTCTGTTGTTCTCAAGCCAAGTGATACCACGCCCGCATCGACATTGTGGATGGCCGAGCTAATGTCAGAGTTTCTTCCATCTGGAGTATTTAACGTAGTCACCGGCGATCGAGATTCTGGTCGTGCGCTTGTCGAACACCTCACTCCATCTATGGTTTCAATTACCGGATCAGTTCGCGCCGGTATTGAAGTTGCTAAATCTGCTGCATCTGATGTGAAGAAAGTTCACCTCGAACTTGGTGGCAAGGCCCCGGTAGTTGTCTTTGCAGATGCAAATCTTGAAGCCGCCGCTGAAGCTATTGCGATTGCTGGATATTTCAATGCGGGACAAGATTGCACAGCGGCAACTCGGGTCATGGTAGAGGCAAGTGCCTACGATGATTTTGTTGCACTTCTCGCTGCACAAGCAAGAAATAACATTTCAACCGGCGCACCTACTGAAGATGTCTTATATGGCCCAGTCAATAACGCCAATCAATTAGCCCACGTGAAGGGCTTTATCGATCGCCTGCCCGATCACGCTCAGATTCAAGCCGGTGGAAGCGTCGTTGATCGCGCTGGATACTTCTTCAATCCCACCGTAATTTCTGGTCTTAAGCAGAGCGATGAGATTATTCAAAACGAAGTCTTTGGACCGGTTATTACCGTTCAGAAATTTAGCGATGAGGCGGAAGCGGTTCGCTATGCCAATGGAGTTAATTATGGATTGGCTTCCAGCGTCTGGACGCGTGATCACGGCCGCGCAATGCGGATGGCGAAAGCCTTCGACTTTGGTTGCGTCTGGATCAACACCCATATTCCACTTGTCGCCGAGATGCCTCATGGCGGCTTCAAGCATTCGGGCTATGGCAAGGATCTATCCAGCTATGGTTTCGAGGATTACACCCGCATCAAGCATGTGATGACTAATCTCAACGCCTAATTCGAGCAGCGCCTGAGAAAAATGCCTCAGCCCAGTGTCATGAAAACCTCTTCTGAGGCTCTAGGATTTGGGCGTCCGATTGGTTCAGTACTCAAAGAAGGTTGGTCGTCACCATGGCTCAAGATTTCGATCATTCAATTCCACCAGACCTCGCATCATTAGTCTCCGCTCCTGTTTCACGTCGTGCGATTCTCGCCGGTGGAGCTGGAATTGGAGCAGCGTCGCTCGTAGGTTTTAACGCATCAGCCGCCACATCAGCTCATGCAGCAGGAACAGTTCGTTGGGGAAACTGGGGTTATTACATTGACCTCGATGAGAAAACAAATAAGTACCCGACACTTGAAGATTTCACAAAGAAGACCGGAATCAAGGTCGTTTATAAAGAAGCCATTGATGACAATGACAGCTTCACCGCGAAGGTAACACCGCAGCTTCGCCTTAAGAAAGATATTGGCTATGACTTAGTAACACCTACTGAGTGGATGGCAGCACGTTGGATCAACTCAGGCTTCACTCAAAAATTTGATAAGAAAAATATTCCAAATGCAAAGAATTTGATTGACATTCTTGCGCACCGTCCATTTGATCCAAATCGCGAAAGCTCCATGCCGTATGCCGGAATCTTGGCTGGCATCGCATGGAATAAGAAGAAGCTCCCTAAGGGAATTTCGGCGATGGATCAACTCTTTGATAAGAAGTACAAGGGTCAGCGCCAGATCTTGGTTCTCTCTGAAATGCGCGACACTATTGGTCTGATCATGATGTGGCAGGGCGTAGATATCGCCGGCAACTTCACTGAAGCGCAATTTATGAATGCCGTTGATAAGTTCAAGCAACTTCTCAAGGATGGTTACATCGGACAGGTCAAGGGCCAGAGCTACGCCCAAGATCTCCAGGCCGGAAACGTCACTGCTGTAATTGGTTGGTCGGGAGATATTTCCCAGCTCAACATTCAAGTAGGTAGCGATCAATTTGGTTTCGCAGTTCCAGAATCAGGCGGAACTTTCTCAAGTGATAACTTCATTATCCCTTCTACCTCAACCAATAAGGCAGGGGCCGAGAAGTTAATTAACCACTATTACGATCCTGCAATCGCAGCTCGACTCTCTGCTTACATCAACTATGTCTCACCTGTTAAGGGAGCAAAGGAAGCTATGGCGAAAGTTAACCCGAAGCAGGTTAATAACCCATTGATCTTCCCTACTGATGCAATGTGGAAGAAGCTTCATGTATTCCGTGGCCTCACTGCCGCTGAGCAATTGAAGTTCTCTACCGCCTTCCAAGCAGCGACAGGCAAGTAATAGTGACCGACGCTTCAACTTCTGCAAAGGGAGATCTCAAGCTTTCGCATCTCACCAAGTCTTATGGTGATTTCAACGCAGTAGATGATCTCTCTTTGACCATTCCGGAAGGTTCCTTCTTTGCACTGCTGGGACCTTCTGGGTGTGGCAAGACAACAACACTTCGTATGATTGCCGGATTGGAAGAACCAACTTCTGGAACATTGCATATTGGCACCACCGATATCACTGATATGAAGCCTTATCGCCGTCCGGTAAATACGGTTTTCCAGAATTACGCGCTCTTCCCACACCTCACCATCTTTGAAAATATCGCTTTTGGTCTACGCCGTCGCGGAATTTCAGATGTGAACGAGCAAGTAAATAAAGTTCTTGATTTAGTAGAGCTACCACATCTTGCCCAGCGCAAACCAACTCAACTTTCAGGCGGCCAGCAACAACGTATCGCTGTTGCTCGCGCAATCGTCAACCGCCCGGCACTTTTGTTGTTGGATGAGCCACTCGGCGCACTAGATCTCAAGCTCCGCCGCCAGATGCAGATCGAATTGAAATGGATTCAGACTGAAATTGGTCTTACCTTTGTTCACGTTACGCATGATCAAGAAGAGGCCATGACTATGGCTGACACTATTGCAGTAATGAATGAAGGAAAGATTGAGCAGATGGGAACGCCTGCCGACCTCTATGACAATCCAAAGACTGCTTTTGTCGCTAACTTCCTCGGGCAATCGAACCTGATTGAGGGCACCATTGTTGGTTCAGATGGCGATTCACATGTAGTGGATTGCTTTGGCCAGAAAGTTCAGGTCCAAAAGAACCGTTCGGTAGCTAAGGATTCCTCTGTTCTCTTTGGCATTCGCCCAGAGAAGATTCGAATTCATCCCTCCACTGAAACTCATTCGGGATGTTTGTTGACCGGTGGACATATCTCTGATGTTTCCTATATCGGCGTCAGTACTCAATACCAGGTAGAGATGCCATGGGGCCAAGAGTTGATGGTCTTTGAGCAGAACGATGATGGAATTCCGCCGCTTGCTAAGGGTGACGCAGTTAATCTCACTTGGGAATCTGTATTTTCATTTGCACTCGACGGTAATCAAGATGCAACTGCAGGCTCTGAAGTAAGTCCCGACGAGGAAGAATAAACGTGGCAGCAATCGCGCCAGCTAAGGCGATTCGAAGCGTTACCTCACTTCGTAAAAAGGTAGCAACTCCCTACTTCTTGCTGCTCCCTGGATTGCTCTGGTTACTTCTCTTCTTTGTATCGCCAATCTTGACAACCCTCAGCATGTCTACAAAGACAGTGAAAGCTGACTCAGGAAGTTTTGATCAGACTTATGTGCAGAATTATCATTGGGCAAATTATTGGGACTTCCTCGTTGAATCTCGACCACAATTTATTCGCTCATTTCTCTATGCGGGCCTTGCTACCATTTTGGCGCTGGCAATTGCTTACCCATTAGCGTATGCAATCGCATTTAAATCTGGCAGATGGAAGAACGTTCTTCTCGTGCTAGTTGTGGCTCCATATTTTTGTTCCTTCATTCTTCGCACAATGGCATGGAAACAAATTCTCTCGCAAGACAATTTTATATTTAAGGCACTTCAGTCGCTTCACCTCGTGGATTCTTCGGTGCAGCTCACCTCCAACGCTGTTGCTGTAGTCGTGGGGCTTGCCTATAACTTCTTGCCATTTATGACTCTGCCGCTTTATTCCAGCCTCGAGCGAATTGATCCTCGCACTTTAGAAGCATCTGGCGATCTCTATGCCAATGGTTTCACCACGTTCCGCAAGGTGACAGTTCCTTTATCTATGCCAGGCGTCGTAGCCGGAACTCTTCTCACCTTTATCCCGGCAGCTGGCGATTTTGTTAATACCGAAATTTTGGGAAATTCCAACACAACAATGATTGGTAGTGTCATTCAGGCACAATTTAATGAGACTAGAAATTATCCCAAAGCCTCTGCGCTCTCATTTATTTTGATGATCACTATCTTGGTAATGGTTCTAACCTACGTTCGTAAAGCAGGAACGGAGGATTTAGTTTAATGAGCACAATCTCTCGCTGGCTCTCGCGAAACCTCCTTCGTGTTTATGCCGCCTTCGCATTTACTTTCCTCTTTATTCCTGTCGCATATGTATTTGCCTTCTCTTTTAATGATTACCACCGCTCCAATATTGTCTGGCGTGGCTTCACCTTTAATAACTGGCTCCATCCATGTGATGCCTTGGAGATCTGCCCCGCTCTCGGCAATTCCATCAGAATCGGTTTGCTCTCCACTTTAGTTGCCACCATTCTCGGCACCATGATCGCATTCGCGCTAGGTCGCTATGCCTTTCGCGGAAAAGGTGCGATCAACACCTTGATCTTCTTGCCGATGGCTACCCCAGAACTCGTCATGGGTGCATCGCTACTCACGATCTTCTTGGCGATGGGATTTAATCCAGGCTTCTGGACTGTTGTGATTGCGCACGTCATGTTCTGTATCTCATTTATTGTGGTGACCGTTAAGGCTCGAATCGCTTCTCTCGATCCACGCCTGGAACAAGCGGCAATGGATCTCTATGCCGATGAGAAGGAAACTTTTCGCCGGATCACTTTCCCACTTGTAGCTCCCGGAATTGCAGGCGCAGCGCTCCTTGCCTTTAGCCTCTCCTTTGATGATTTCATCATTACCTATTTCAATAATGGCGCCGATTTCCAGACATTCCCCGTCTTTGTTTATACCCACGCAGGCCGTGGATTGCCTGCGCAAGCAAATGTAATTGCATCCTCTATGTTCTTTATTGCGCTCTTTTTAGTGGTGGCTGGACAGATTGTGGGCAATAAGCGCAAAGTTAAGGCTTAGTCTTAGATCATGGTTAACCACGGAAATATGTATGGTCCGGCATTTACATTTCTCGGCATTCCTACTTGCGATTTAGCAAAGCCAGAGAGCTTTAAAGGTGCAGATGTCATCATTGTTGGGGCACCGATCGATTCCGGAACTTCTCATCGCTCTGGAGCCAAGCATGGTCCACAAGCAATTCGTGGAGGAGATTACCTTCCACATGATGCAGAGCGCCCGCATCTTTCGATGCGCGTTGATGCACTTCAAGAGTTAAAGATTTATGACGCAGGCGACCTGTTAATGCCAGGAGGAGATCTCATTGCATCACTCAAAGTATTGGAAGAAGCCACTGAATTAATCTCTCGTAGTGGAGCAATTCCAGTAGTACTAGGTGGAGATCACTCCATTGCCTCTGCCGATGTTGCGGGTATTGCACGCCATCGAGGAATGGGCAAAGTCTCGATGATTCACTTCGATGCACACGCAGATACTGGTGAGACTCAATTTGGCGCTCTGGTCGGACATGGAACACCGATGCGCCGTCTGATCGATTCCGGCGCAGTTCGGGGCGATCGTTTCTTGCAACTCGGCTTACGCGGATATTGGCCTGATGATGTGACGCTCAAATGGATGCGCGATCAAGGAATGCGGTCCTATGAGATGACCGAGATTCATCATCGCGGAATGAAAGAAGTTCTGGATGAGTCTTTTGAAACGCTCACTAATGAATGCGATGGCGTTTTCTTATCAGTTGATATCGATGTAGTTGATCCCGGCATGGCTCCCGGAACCGGCACACCAGAGCCTGGTGGAATGACAAGCCGTGAATTACTGGAAGCAGTTCGTCGAATTTGTTTAGAGCTGCCTATTGTAGGAATGGATATCGTTGAAGTTGCTCCTGCATATGACAACTCGGAGATCACCGCAATTCTTGCAAACCGCGTAGTACTGGAAGCACTTAGCGCAATCACTCTGCGTAAAAAAGGCGGCTCCTACTCACCGGTTCGCAATCTTCTCGATCGATAGGCGATACTTCATCCCATGCGCTCGATCGTTATTTTGGGATCCACGGGGTCTATTGGCGTTCAAGCACTTGAGATCATCGCAGCCAACCCAAATAAGTTTCGAGTGGTTGCCCTCTCTGCTGGGTCAAGGAATCTTCCACTTCTGATTGAACAAGCGAAGAAATTTTCGGTTCCTATCGTTGGCACAACTGCTGATCGCCAAGTAGCGCTGGATCTGGCCGGTGATATTCAAGTAATTGATGGACCACTTGCATCTACTGAAATTGCCACTATTCCATGTGACATCGTTCTCAATGGAATTACAGGTTCAATTGGATTGGGTCCAACTCTGGCGGCGCTCGGAGTAGGAAATAAAGTTGCCTTAGCAAATAAAGAATCTCTGGTTGCCGGCGGCGATCTGGTTATGGCTTTTGGCCATGACAAAATCATTCCAGTAGATTCCGAGCATTCTGCTTTGTATCAATGTTTCTTAGCTGGCAAAAGTTCAGAGGTAAAGAAAGTAATTCTTACCGCAAGTGGTGGCCCATTTAGAGATCGGGCTGATCTCAGTGGTGTCACGGTGAAAGAAGCACTGTCGCATCCCACCTGGGCCATGGGTCCAATGGTCACGATTAATTCTGCAACCTTGATGAATAAGGGCTTGGAAATAATTGAAGCGCACTATCTCTTTAATCTGCCTTATTCTCAGATCGAAGCAGTCATTCATCCGCAATCTGTTGTGCACTCTATGGTCGAATTCATCGATGGATCCACGATTGCCCAAGCAAGCCCTCCCAATATGAAGGGGCCGATCGCCTACGCATTAGCGTCTGGTGATCGCGTGGCGCATGCCACCAAGCCAATTGATTGGACTTCCACTCATACCTGGTCATTTGCACCCATCGATACCAATCGCTTCCCTGCAATTGATTTAGCACTTAGATGTGGCGAGCTCGGGGGAGGACTCCCAGCAATTTTTAATGCTTCAAACGAAGTTGCAGTAGACGCATTCTTGAGCGGTCGAATAACCTTCACCTCTATCGTGGATATCGTCGAAGCAACTGTTCAAAAATTGGGAAGCGGATCACCGATCGTGGCCCGCAATCTCGCTGATGTCAGTGCTATCGAAGATGATGCTCGCCGAGTAGCAATCAGCTTGCTACCTTAATTAATTGGAGATTGTGTGAGTTTTATTGGAGCTTTAGCTTTCGTTGTCGCACTTCTCTTCTCGGTGATGATTCACGAGTTTGGCCACTTCATCTTTGCTAAGAAATTTGGCATGAAAGTGACGGAGTTCTTTTTAGGTTTTGGAAAGCGTTTATGGTCGTTTCGTCGCGGCGAGACAGAATTTGGCATTAAAGCAATTCCCGCTGGTGGATATTGCCGAATCGTAGGAATGTCGCCTCGGGAGACTTTGACCGAGGATGAGAAGCCTCGCGCTTTCTATATCGCCTCTGTCCCTAAGCGATTGATCGTTCTCGGGGCTGGATCTTTCTTCCACTTTGTTCTGGGATTCATAATTCTTATCGTTTTATTTGCTGGCGTTGGCACAACTGTCGTCACAAATACAGTGGGATTTGTACCTCAGTGCATTTCTGCCACTGCCACAAAATGCGCCCCATCAGATCCTGCCTCACCGGCATTTGTTGCAGGCGTTAAAGCGGGCGATCAGATCATCGCTATTGATGGTGTCAAATACAAGAAGTGGGCGGATGCCGTAACGAAAATTCGCTCCTCCATCAACAAAGAGCTAGCTCTCACCATTGATCGCAGTGGAACGACTCTGACTATTCCCGTCACCACCATCTCCAAAAGCCTTGATGGGAAAGAAATTGGAATCATTGGCGTTAATAATAAAATTGGTAATCAACAGCAAGATATAGGTCAAGCCATTGGATCTAGTACATCTCTCACCGGGCAGCTATTGAAGAGTAGCGTTACCTCCCTGATCTCCCTCCCAGCTAAGATTCCAGCGCTCTTTCGCGAAACATTTGGTAATGAGAAGCGCGACCCACAAGGATTAGTTGGGGTAGTAGGTGTCGCTCGCGTTTCAGCTCAGACTGCAAGTGATTCTCGACTTGCTACCCGCGAAAAATTAGCTACCTTCTTATTGATTGTTGCTAGCCTCAATATTTTCGTTGGTGTATTTAATCTTCTTCCTTTATTGCCACTCGATGGCGGACATATGGCGATCGCCATTGTCGATGGATTCCGACGTTGGTGGGCACGAATGAAAAAGCGGCCAGCACCTGCGCCGATCGATGTGGAACGCCTCACTCCTGTGACGATTGTCGTATTTGGCCTGCTCGCAGTTCTCTCGTTGCTGCTCCTCGCCGCAGATATCGTCAATCCCGTTCACATTTAGGGCAGAATAACGCCATGGTAAATCTTGGAATGCCGGCAACCCCACCCCCTACCTTGGCTCCTCGTCGAAAGAGCAAGCAACTCAAAGTAGGAAATGTTCTCGTAGGTGGAGATGCGCCAGTCAGCGTGCAATCAATGTGCACAACGCTTACGGCAGATGTGAATTCCACACTTCAACAAATCGCAGAGCTCACTGCTTCTGGTTGCCAGATTGTTCGCGTGGCAGTTCCCAGCCAAGATGATGCCGATGCCCTTGCGCAGATTGCAAAGAAATCACAGATTCCGGTTATTGCTGATATTCACTTTCAGCCTAAATATATTTTTGCAGCGATTGATGCTGGGTGCGCAGCAGTTCGAGTTAATCCAGGCAATATCAAGCAATTTGATGACAAAGTTAAGGAAGTTGCTAAAGCTGCAGGAGATGCCGGAATTCCTATTCGCATTGGCGTAAATGCGGGATCACTCGATCCCCGACTTCTCGCAAAGTACGGCAAAGCAACCCCAGAAGCACTCGCAGAATCTGCGCTCTGGGAAGCATCACTCTTTGAAGAGCATGGCTTTAGTGACATTAAGATTTCAGTAAAGCATCATGATCCCGTCACTATGGTGCAGGCATATCGGCTCCTCGCATCGAAATGCGATTATCCATTGCATCTTGGCGTGACTGAAGCTGGTCCGATTTTCCAGGGCACCATTAAATCTGCAACTGCTTTTGCGATACTTCTCTCGGAAGGAATTGGCGACACTATTCGCGTATCCCTCTCTGCCCCGCCAGTAGAAGAAGTAAAAGTTGGAATCTCTATTCTGGAATCTCTCAATTTGCGCCAGCGTAAATTAGAGATCGTCTCCTGCCCATCATGCGGTCGCGCCCAAGTCGATGTTTATACCCTGGCCGAGAAAGTGCAAGCGGGCTTACAAGGTATGACTGTTCCACTGCGCGTTGCGGTAATGGGCTGCGTTGTTAATGGACCCGGTGAAGCTCGCGAAGCTGATCTCGGTGTTGCATCAGGCAATGGCAAGGGCCAAATTTTCGTTAAGGGCGTCGTTATAAAGACTGTCCCTGAGGCGCAAATTGTTGAAACTCTTATTGAAGAGGCGATGCGCCTTGCAGAAGAGATGGAAGCAGCGGGAACTCCTTCGGGCGAGCCCGTAGTTACAACCTCCTAAGCAATTCATTAGATAAGGTTGCGACATGTTAAAAATGTCGACCTTATTGCTGCGCACACTTCGCGATGACCCAGCTGATGCTGAAGTCGCAAGCCACAAGCTCCTAGTCCGCGCAGGATATGTTCGTCGGGTAGCGGCAGGTATTTATGCCTGGCTTCCATTGGGTTACATCACCCTTCGCAATATTGAACGGATCGTCCGCGAAGAGATGGATGCAGCAGGTTTCCAAGAAGTTCACTTCCCTGCCTTGCTACCTAAAGATCCTTACGAGAAGACAAATCGCTGGGAAGAGTACGGCTCAGATTTATTCCGCCTGCAAGATCGCAAGGGCAATGATTATTTGCTCGGCCCAACCCATGAAGAGATGTTCACGCTTATGGTCAAGGGGGAGTACTCCTCTTATAAAGATCTTCCACTTTCGATCTATCAAATTCAAACAAAGTATCGCGATGAGACTCGTCCGCGTTCTGGAATTATCCGTGGTCGCGAATTTGTCATGAAGGATTCATATTCATTTGACCTGGACGATGATGGTTTAGCGCTCTCCTATGAGAAGCATCGCAACGCCTATATCAAGACTTTTGATCGCCTTCATATGAAGTACAACATCGTCTCAGCCGTATCTGGTGCAATGGGCGGCTCTCGCTCGGAGGAATTCTTGGCGCCATGCGGTACTGGTGAAGATACTTATGTGCTCTGCGAGAAATGCGGATATGCAGCAAATGTTGAGGCCATGGTCACCAAAGTGGCTCCATTTTCAGGGGATACCCCGGCTGCAATGGAAGTTTTTGACTCACCAAATACTCCGACAATTGATTCACTCGTCGAGCTCCTTAACGCGACATTTGGCGGAGGATTTAAGGCGAGCGACACTTTGAAGAATGTTCTCTTGATGGCAGATGATGAAGCAATCTCTGTCTTGGTACCGGGTGACCGCGAAGTTGACCTCAAGCGTTTGCAAGCAAATCTGCATGGAGTTGAAGAGCTTCGCCTCTTCGATGATGGAGATTTTGCCAAGCGCCCAGGATTGGTTAAGGGGTACGTCGGTCCACAAGATGCAGCAAAACTTGGGCTTCGCCTCTTTGCCGATCCACGTGTTCAGATTGGCTCACATTGGGTCACCGGTGCGAATGCAAAAGATAAGCATGTTCGCTTTGTGACGCACGGTCGCGACTTTGAAGTAGAACGTTTCATCGAAGCGGCTGAAGTTCGCGCTGGAGATTTATGTCCGGAGTGCGCAACTCCAGTTGTGATCGATCGCGCTATTGAAATTGGCCACATCTTTCAACTCGGCCGCAAATATGCCGAAGCCCTTGATCTCACGGTTTTGGATAAAGATGGAAAGCCGCGAGTGGTAACGATGGGTTCTTATGGAATTGGTGTCTCACGCGCAGTAGCGGCAGTAGCCGAGCAAACACATGATGAAATTGGTCTGTGTTGGCCACGTGAAATAGCGCCGGCAGATATTCATATAGTTGCTACTGGTAAAGATGATCAACCATTTGATGTTGCGCTCCAGCTCGCTACCGATTTAGAGAATTCTGGAATGCGGATCATGTTAGATGATCGCCGCGATGCAAGCCCGGGCGTAAAATTTAAAGATTCCGAATTGATCGGCATCCCCTTTATTGTGGTGGTTGGTAAAGCACTTGCTGATGGCAAAATCGAACTTCGCGTGCGCAAAAGTGGCGAGAAAGCGGAGATTGCCCTCGATGGCGCTGTCGCTCACATTCTCAAAACCGTAACTGCTGAATAATTTTTAATGTCGGCTACCACAGCAATCTTCTTGGCGCTCGCCTCCGGGTTTGCCGGGTTTGTTGATGCAATTGCCGGCGGTGGTGGATTAGTTCAACTACCTGCCCTGCTTATTGGAATCTCAGATAAGCCACTTCCTATGATCCTCGGAACAAATAAAGTTCCATCAATTTTTGGCACTTCCACTGCGGCAGTCAATTATTTTCGCAAAGTAAAACCCGATCTTCGCCTGACTCTCTTTATGGCTGCTCCCGCCCTTCTTGGATCAGTCGCCGGAGCACGTCTAGCCTCAAGTATTGCTAAGGATTTCTTTCGCCCATTTATTTTAGTGATGCTTGTTTTGGTCGCCCTTTACACCTGGAAGCGCCCGCATTTAGGCCTTGAAGAGAAGTTGAAATTCACTCATACAGTTCGACTATTGCTGGTGTCCCTTTTTGGTCTCACTATTGGTTTTTACGATGGAATATTTGGACCAGGTACTGGAACCTTTCTGATCTTCCTACTTGTCGGAGTCATTGGTTATGGATTTCTCAAGGCATCGGCGACGGCCAAAGTCGTCAATATCTCCACAAATTTGGGCGCTATTGCAACATTCCATCTCACTGGACATATCTGGTGGAAACTTGGCCTCTTTCTTGCGATTGCAAATGTCACTGGCGCAATTCTTGGTTCGCGCCTTGCAATTCGCGGAGGTTCTACCCTGGTCCGAAAAGTCTTCTTACTTGTGACGGTATTGCTTATTGCAAAGTTGGGTTATGATTGGCTAGTAAGTAAGTAGTAAGAAAAAAACTAAATAGAGAGGCAGGACCATAGATGTCGAAGGATGCCATCGACGCAATCACCTCCGCTATAAGTCCAGTTATTGAGGCCGGCGGTAATTATCTAGAAGAAGTCACAGTCACAAACGCGGGCAAGCTCCGCATCATTACCGTTATTGTCGATAACGAAGTTCACCTTAATCTTGATCAAGTTACTGCTGCATCTCGTGAAATCTCCGAGATCATTGAAAATATCGCGGAACTAGGTGATCACCCATTTACTTTAGAAGTTACCTCTCCAGGCGTGGATCGTCCGCTTACTCTTCCTCGCCACTGGCGCAAGAACAAAGGCCGACTGGTAATTGTTACTAAGAACGATGGATCTCAGCAAAAAGGTCGTATTGGTGAAAGTGCCGAATCTTCAGTCGTACTCGATACCGGTGAAGTGAACTTCGCCGATATTGAAAAGGCCATGATCGAAATTGAGTTCAAATCACTCAAAAGTGAGGGCTCAGAATGAGCGTTGATGTTGATGCGCTGATAGCTCTTACTATCGAGAAGCAGATTCCACTCGAGAAGATGATTAGCGCAATTGAAAATGCCGTGACTGAGGCATATCGTGAATTGGAAGATGCCAAAGCTCAAGGGCGCGCTGTCCTTAATCGTGATAATGGTGAGATTCTTATTCACGTTCCGCTCTACGATGATGAGGGCATTTACACCGAGACGGAAGTGCATTCTCCTGAAGGCTTTGATCAAGTCATCTCACGAATTACCCGGAAAGAGATTAAGGGGCGCATGCGCGCTGCTAAAGATGCAGATATTGTGGAAGAGTTTTCAGCAAGTGTCGGTGATGTTATTTCTGGAATCGTTCAGCAAGGCCGAGATTCAACGATTATTTATGTTGACCTCGGACGTTGGGAAGGAAAGATCCCTGCTAATGAGCAAATCCCTACCGAGTCTTACAAACATGGTCAACGAATTAAGGCATTTGTTGTCGGCGTAGTGCAGGGAGAGAAAGGTCCAGAGATCACACTCTCTCGTACCCATCCGCTTCTCGTAAAAGCACTCTTCACTTTAGAAGTGCCCGAGCTCAAAGATCGTGTCGTAGAAATTGTTGGTGTTACCCGCGAACCTGGTCAACGCTCGAAAGTATCTGTACGTTCTCATCGCTCAGGAGTTTCCCCGAAGGGCGCACTAATTGGTCCTATGGGTGCGCGCGCGAAAGCAGTCACTGATGAATTGAATGGTGAGAAGATCGATATCGTTGATTACTCTGAAGATTTGGCACTTTATGTATCAAATGCCCTCGCACCTGCGCGCGTGACAAGTGCTGAACTGGTCGATGCCGAAACGAAATCGGTCAAAGTAATCGTTCCTGATTTCCAACTGTCATTGGCAATTGGCAAGGATGGCCAGAACGCCCGACTTGCGGCGCGCCTGACTGGTTGCCGCATTGATATCCACCCAGATAATCCTGTGGCGAGAATCGAAAAGCCCAAGCCGGTTGTGGAAGAAGCACCTGAAGTGGATCCAGAATCGCAGGCTCCCGCTACGCGTGATTTCAGGTCCAATTAACGCAGCCAGTGGGGCTCGCGGTAAGGTTGGGTTATTGATTTTTCGGTTGTGAGGAGCACGATGGCGATTCCCATTCGGAGTTGCATCGCTTGTCGCAAACGAGAGAACAAAAAGGATTTACTTCGCGTGATTCGAGTCGGCGCCCAAGTGGTTGCTGATCCCGAGAATCGCAAAGTAGGCCGCGGGGGATGGCTACATCGGGAATGTCTCGAGATGGCAATCACTCGGAGATCTTTCGAAAGAGCGTTGAAGTCAGATGAGAATCTTGACCTAGCCCCTCTGGTGAAATATCTACAGAAATAAACCGCCAGAAAATTTCTGGTAACTATTAAAGGAGCAAATATGTCTTCCTTGAAAAGGGAACTAACACAATCATGAGCGCGTCACGCTCATGAGTAAGGCATACATTTAGGCTCCAATCACGAAAACGTGGGGCCTCCTAGAAGCAAGAATAGGAAGTCGATAGTGGCCAAGGTCCGCGTTTACGAGTTAGCAAAAGAAGTTGGTTTAGAGAGCAAAGAGCTCCTCGCGAAGTTACAAGAAGTCGGCGAGTTCGTTCGTTCCGCATCCTCAACTGTTGAAGCGCCAGTAGTGCGTAAGTTGATGGAAAAATTCCCTGAGCTCAAGGCTGCACAAGCCCCAGCAAAGCCAGTGAAAAAAGCTGCCGCAAAGAAAGCTGCTGCAAAACCTGCAGCGCCTTCACAAGAAGAGATTGAAGCGGCGCTCGCTTCGCTTCCAGAAGAGACCCGTTCCCAAATTGCCGCGATGCCAAGTGCGCCAATTTCCGAACCCCATACAAATACTTCAGTTCCACCAGCTGCATCAAAGCCAGCACCTGGCGCTCCAACAATTCCTTCTCCCGCTATGCCGCGACCACCGCGCGCAGGAAATAATCCATTTACTGCAGGATCAAATGGTGCAATTCCACGTCCACCTGCACAACGTCAGTTGCGTCCAGGTGAGCGTCCACCGATGGCAGGTAATCGTCCAGGTTCAGTACGTCCAGGATTTGCGGCACGTCCGCAAGTAGGTCGCCCAGGATTTGCAGGCGCTCCTCGTCCAACAGGTTCTGGTGCTGGTACAGGTGCACCATCTTCTCCGTACCGCACAACAGGTGCAGGAGCCGGAGCTCCCGGTGCACCAGGTGGAAATTTTGGTCCGAATAAAACTGGCGGTCCAGGTCGTCATCAACGCGGCGGTGCTGCAGGCGCATTTGGAAAACAAGGTGGCAAGTCACGTAAAGCGCATAAGAGTAAGAAAGCATTGCGTGAAGAGTTCGACAATATGGCAGCGCCATCACTGGGCGGAGCAGTTATCCCTCATGGTGATGGAAAGACTTCTATTCGCCTACGCCGTGGCGCAACTCTGATGGATTTTGCCGAGAAGATCGGTGGCGATCCAGCAGCTCTAGTGTCAGCGCTCTTCCACTTGGGTGAAATGGTTACTGCTACCCAATCAGTTGATGAAGATACTTTCATGCTGCTCGGAGCAGAACTTGGTTATGTTATTCAAGTAGTTAGCCCAGAAGATGAAGACCGCGAGCTACTCTCTGAGTTTGATATCAATCTTGAGCAGGAACTTGCTGATATCAGCGATGAAGATCTTGTTGTGCGCTCGCCAATTGTTACCGTCATGGGCCACGTCGATCACGGTAAGACTCGTCTCTTGGATGCGATTCGTCAGACTGAAGTTACAAAATCAGAAGCTGGTGGAATTACTCAGCACATCGGTGCTTATCAAATTCACCATGATCACGATGGCGTCAATCGTGCAATCACCTTTATTGATACACCAGGTCACGAAGCATTTACCGCTATGCGTGCTCGTGGTGCAAAGGTCACAGATATCGCAGTACTCGTAGTTGCCGCTGATGATGGAGTGATGCCTCAGACCATTGAAGCTCTCAACCACGCACAAGCTGCAGATGTTCCAATCGTTGTCGCTGTAAACAAGGTCGATAAGGAAGGCGCCAACCCAGATAAGGTCCGCCAGCAATTGACCGAGTACAACCTCGTCGCTGAGGAGTACGGCGGAGACACTATGTTCATCAACGTATCTGCGAAGGCAGGCACCGGTATTGATGAGCTAATCGATGCGATCCTCTTGGTTGCAGATGCTGCAATTGATCTTCGCGCCGTAGCAGATGATGTTGCTCGCGGTGTTGCAATTGAAGCTAATCTCGATAAGGGCCGTGGTCCGGTTGCAACTGTTTTGGTTCAACGAGGAACACTTCATGTCGGAGATGCCATTGTCGCTGGTGGTGCATACGGCCGTGTTCGTGCCATGTTAGATGAGAATGGAAAGCCTGTTGAAGAAGCTGGTCCATCTCGCCCAGTTCAAGTTCTCGGTTTCACATCTGTTCCGGGCGCTGGCGACACATTTATGGTTGCGGAAGATGATCGCACTGCTCGCCAGATTGCTGAGAAGCGCCAGCTTGCAATGCGTAATGCTCTTCTCGCTAAGACTCGTAAGAAAGTCTCACTCGAAGACTTTATGGAGCAATCCAAGATCTCAACTCTCAATCTCATCATCAAGGGCGACGTTTCTGGATCCGTGGAAGCTCTCGAAGATGCGCTCATGCAACTCGATGTTGGCGACGAAGTTGATCTTCGTGTTATCCATCGCGGCGTAGGCGCAATCACAAAGGGTGATGTGACTCTTGCATCTGCTTCAACTGCTGTAATCATCGGTTACAACGTAAAGCCAGAACCGCAGACTGCAATCTTTGCTGATGCTGAAGGCGTAGAGATTCGTTTCTACACCGTCATCTACCAGGCCATCGAAGAGATCGAAGCTTCACTCAAGGGCTTGCTTAAGCCAGAGTTTGAAGAAGTCGTCCTTGGAAATGCTGAAGTTCGCGATATCTTTAAATCATCAAAGGTCGGCGATATCGCAGGTTCTATCGTTCAAGATGGACTTATCCGACGCAATGCAAAGGCTCGTACTTTGCGCGCCGGTGTTGTTATCGCAGAAGGCCTCACCATCGAATCGCTTCGCCGATTTAAGGATGATGCCACTGAAGTTCGAGAAGGATTTGAGTGCGGTATCGGACTCGGAAACTTCAAGGAGCTTGAAGTAGGCGACATCATTCAGACCTACGAGTTGCAAGAGAAGAAGCGCGCATAATTCATGGCTTCCAATCGCGCACTTAAAGTGGCAGACCGCATTAGAGAAGTGGTTGCACATTCCCTAGAGACGCGGGTCAAAGATCCGCGTCTTGGGTTTGTGACACTTACTGATGTTCGAGTCACTGGCGATCTCCAGCAAGCATCAATTTTTTATACCGTGATGGGAGATGATGCTGCTCGTATTGATACCGCTGCTGCTCTCTCTTCGGCAAAAGGAATGTTGCGATCTGAAGTTGGCGCGCAGCTAGGTTTGCGAATTACACCGACCATTGAATTCTTTGAAGATGGATTGCAGGAGACTGCAAGTGCAATGAATGATCTAATGGCGCAAGTTCGTGCGCGAGATGCCGAGCTTGCCAAGATCCGTGAAGGTGCAAAGCCAGCTGGCGATGCAGACCCTTATAAGGTTCGCGAATAATTTTCTTAGATGTCAGCGCACGGATTTCTCCTTGTAGATAAAGCAGGCGGTATGACGAGCCACGATGTTGTGGCAAAGATGCGAAAGAAATTTGGTACCAAGCGAGTCGGCCATGCCGGCACTCTCGATCCGATGGCTACCGGTGTTTTAGTTTTAGGTATAGGAAATGCAACTCGATTGCTGCAATATGTCACTGATGGAGTAAAGGCCTATGACGGCACTATCCGCCTAGGTTCGGCGACTCACACAGATGACAAAGAGGGAGATCTGATAAGTCAGAAAAATCCTTCGGGAGTCAGTGATGAAGCAATTGCTGCCGGCCTCACATCAATGGTGGGAACGATTAAGCAACGCCCTAGCTCAGTCTCTGCAATCAAAATAGATGGGAAAGCCGCGCACCAACGTATTCGCGAAGGTGAAGATGTAGTAATTCCCGAGCGTGAAGTAACCATTTCTGAAATCTCCATTCTCGCCATCGATCGTGGTGCGGATTTCATTGATATTAAAGTTTCTGTCACCTGCTCCGCTGGAACATATATTCGCGCCATTGCACGGGATTTAGGTGAAATGCTGGAAGTAGGCGGTCATCTCACCGAGCTTCGCCGCACCCTTGTCTCTCCCTTTAGCCTTGATGAATGCGCACCCCAAGAAAGCGTCGAACCAATTTCCATTGCAGATGGAATAGCTCGAATATTTCCATGCCGAGATCTGGAATTAGATGAGATGACTGAAATCTCCTTCGGTCGCTTTCTGGCTCCCAATCCTGGCGCTGGCATATTCGCTGCGCTAAATGCGCAAGGTGAATTTGCAGCGCTCCTGGTGAATAAAGAGATCACAGGCAAAACGATGGCTGCCCCCATTCTCGTTGCTGTGAAAGAATAAGCAGATGTCGACCACCGTCATTATTGGAATTTTCGATGGAGTTCATTGTGGTCATCAAGAACTCTTGGCTTTGGCCAAGAGCCACGGTCATGTCACTGCTCTAACTTTCGATCCTCACCCCACATCGATATTCGCTCCAGAGCGCACACCGTCGCAAATCATTTCGATCGATGATCGTATTGCGCTATTAAAAAAGCATGGAGCTGATGAGGTCGTTGTTATTCCCTTTACAAAGGAATTCGCGGCGCTATCTCCGGCGGATTTCATCGCTCAGATCTTGGTCGAAAAGTTGCATGCTTCGCATGTCATCGTGGGGGAGAACTTCACATTCGGACATAAGGCAGCGGGAACTGCACAAACGCTTAAGGATTCTTCGGCAGGTTTTGCAACTTCGATTGTGAAGCTAGAAGAGAATCGTGGAGTTCCGGTCTCATCTACTCGGATTCGCCATCTGATTTCAGATGGAGATATCGAGCGCGCGGCAGAACTGCTCACTCGCAATCATTACCTCGTGGGACCTGTTGTGCATGGCGAGAAGCGTGGTCGCGAAATTGGCTACCCGACTGCAAATATCGGGCTCACCTCACTTGCCACAATTCCGGCCGATGGAATTTACGCCGGTTGGCTCACAGTCGAAGGTGATCGTTGGCCAGCTGCAATCTCAATTGGCACCAACCCAACTTTTCCAGGTGTTCGTGGTCGCCAAGTTGAGGCATATGCCCTCGATCAGGTTGGACTCGATCTCTACGATAAAGTCGCAACTGTTGAGTTTGTGGCTCGTCTTCGCGATACCTTGAAATTTGATGGACTTGATCCATTGCTCGTGCAGATGAAGAAAGATTGTGACCAAGCGCGCGACTTACTAGTAGGAGGAAAATAAATGCAAGCAGATATGTGGTTCGATCCGATTTGCCCATTCGCTTGGATAACCTCTCGTTGGTTAATTGAAGTAACTCCGCAGCGCAATCTCCAAGTGGATTACAACATCATGTCACTTGCTCACCTCAATAAGGATCGCGAAGTTGATGCGGCACATGCAGATGCATTTGCGAAATCATGGTTTGCTACCCGCTTAATCGCTGGCGTTAAAGCAGAGCATGGCGCCCAATATGTGCTCCCGCTCTACACCGCAATCGGCACTCGAATCCATAATCGGAAAGAGAAGTTGTCGAAAGAACTCTTGCTCTCAGCAGTTCAAGAAGTGGGACTAGTAGAAGATGTTATGAATTACTGCGATGACAGCTCATGGGATGCTGAAGTAATAAAGTCACATGATGCTGCGATTGCACTTGTAGGAAGTGATGTCGGCACTCCTGTGATTGGAGTTGCTGGAGTCGGCTTCTTTGGCCCAGTTATTTCACCAGCCCCCAAAGGCGTTGAAGCGGCCAAACTTTGGGATGGCGTGCTTGCATTGGCCCAATATCCAGGCTTCTTTGAACTCAAGCGCTCACGTACTGTGGGACCGATTTTTGATTAATTACCCCCGCTGGTAAACTTTATCCACAAGCGAGTAATCGTGCCTTCGTGATTTACACCGAGGCCCTCGTGACAGTTACAGGGAGTACCACACATGGCATTACAGCCAGCCGAGAAAAAAGAGATCATCACAAAGTACGGAACTTCCGCGACTGACACAGGAAGCCCAGAAGCACAGATCGCATTGCTATCACGCCGCATTGAGCAGATCACCGATCACCTCAAGACCAACAAGCATGACCACCACAACCGTCGTGGACTTTTGCTTCTCGTTGGTAAGCGCCGCCGTATTTTGCAATACCTCGCTAAGACAGATGTAACTCGTTACCGCGCAATTATCGAAAAACTCGGTATTCGCCGCTAAGTAATTTAAGAGTTAAGTAAAAGCTAATTAGCAATCCCGCTATGCAGCTAAGCAAGACAGTTGGCAAGACCTCACATTCGCTAATTGGTCCTCGGTAGTGGTTTCCGGATTTGATATCCGTGAACTTCGATCGAAGATCCATTTCGGAGTGTCAGGGGTTTTGCAAGCTTTAAAGAAATGGAGCGACCTATGGAAGGTCAAGATGTTAAGTTCGCCGTTGCAAAGATTGATAACGGCAAGTTCGGAAAGCGCGAGATCCGTTTTGAAACCGGCCGCCTAGCACGTCAAGCTGCAGGTACTGCAGTCGTATATCTCGATGATGATTCAATGTTGCTCTCAGCAACAACAGCATCGAAGCAACCAAAAGAGCATTTCGACTTCTTCCCACTTACCGTGGATGTTGAAGAGCGTATGTATGCAGCAGGAAAAATCCCTGGTTCATTCTTCCGTCGCGAAGGACGTCCATCAGAGGATGCAATCCTTACCTGCCGTTTGATCGATCGCCCACTTCGCCCATCATTCGCGAAGGGTCTTCGTAACGAAATTCAGATCGTTGTGACCGTTATGGCTCTCAACCCAGATCACATGTACGACGTAATCGCGATCAACGCGGCATCTATGTCGACTCAACTCGCAGGATTGCCATTCTCTGGCCCAATCGGTGGAGTGCGCGTTGCACTTATCGAAGGTCAATGGGTTGCATTCCCGAACCACTCAGATCTTGAGAAGGCTGTATTCGACATGGTCGTTGCAGGTCGTATCTCCAATGATGGCGATGTTGCCGTCATGATGGTGGAAGCAGAAGCAACAGTTCAGACAATCGACCTCATCAAGAATGGCGCAGTTGCACCAACTGAAGAGATTGTTGGACAGGGACTTGAAGCTGCAAAGCCATTCATTCGAATTCTCTGTGAAGCACAGATGGAACTCGCAAAGGTCGCTGCTAAAGAGACTGGCGAATTCCCTCGCTTCTTGGATTACCAAGATGATGTTTACGCTGCAGTTGAAAAGGCATCGAAAGATGACATTGCAAAGGCACTTACCATTGCTGGTAAGCAAGAGCGCGAAACCAAGCTCGATGAGATCTCTGATTCTGTTAAGGCATCTTTTGCTACAGAGTTTGAAGGCCGCGAGAAGGAAGTTTCTGCAGCCATTCGCTCAGTCACCAAGAAGCTTGTACGTCAGCGCGTATTGCGCGACAAGATCCGTATCGATGGCCGTGGTCTTCGCGACATTCGTCCATTGACCGCCGAGGTTGAAGTTGTTCCTCGCGTTCACGGTTCTGCAATCTTTGAACGTGGCGAGACTCAGATCCTGGGAGTCACCACACTTAATATGCTTAAGATGGAGATGCAGCTCGATACTTTGAGCCCAGAGCATCACAAGCGTTACATGCACAACTACAACTTCCCTCCTTACTCAGTAGGAGAGACCGGCCGCGTTGGATCACCAAAGCGCCGCGAAATCGGACACGGTGCACTCGCAGAGCGCGCCCTACTTCCTGTTCTTCCATCACGCGAAGAGTTCCCTTACGCAATCCGTCAGGTCTCAGAAGCGCTTGGATCAAACGGCTCAACTTCTATGGGTTCAGTATGTGCATCGACTATGTCATTGCTTAACGCTGGTGTTCCTTTGAAGTCTCCTGTTGCAGGTATTGCTATGGGTCTTATCTCTGATGATGTTGATGGAAAGACAGAATATGTCGCCCTCACAGATATCCTCGGAGCAGAAGATGCATTTGGCGATATGGACTTCAAGGTTGCCGGTACCCGTGATTTCGTAACCGCACTTCAACTCGATACCAAGCTCGATGGAATTCCTGCATCAGTACTTTCTGCAGCGCTCCTTCAAGCTAAAGAAGCACGTATCACCATCCTCGATGTCATGATCCAAGCTATTGATGCACCAGATGAGATGAGCTTGCTCGCTCCTCGCATCATCAGCGTCAAGGTTCCGGTCGATCTGATCGGTGCCATCATCGGACCTAAGGGCAAGATGATCAACCAGATTCAAGATGAGACCGGCGCAGATATCACCATTGAAGATGATGGAACTGTCTACATCGGTGCACTCGAAGGTTCACAAGCAGAAGCAGCAAAGGCCATGATCGATGCAATTGCAAACCCAGTAGTTCCCAAGGTTGGCGAGCGTTTCAATGGCGCTGTTGTAAAGCTTGCAACATTCGGTGCATTTATCTCACTCGTACCAGGCAAAGATGGCTTGCTCCACATCTCGCAGATTCGCAAGATGCATGGCGGAAAGCGCATCGAGAACCTAGAAGAGGTCATGAAGGTCGGCGACAAGATTCAAGTCGAGATCCAAGAGATCGATCCAAAGGGCAAGTTCTCATTGGTTGCTGTTGACGCAGATGGAAACATCTACGGCGCCGGAGAATAACCAGAAGTAAAAGATTGGCTAAGACAACCCTCCCTAGCGGACTTCGAATTGTTACTGAAGAAGTCAGTACCGTTCGATCCGCTGCGGTAGGTATCTGGGCAAATGTTGGCTCTCGTGATGAATCTAATTCGGTCATGGGAGCTTCTCATTTTCTCGAGCATTTACTCTTTAAGGGCACCAAAACTCGCAGCGCTTTAGAAATCTCTTCATCTATTGAGGCAGTCGGCGGCGAGATGAATGCATTCACCAGTCAGGAATACACCTGCTTCTATGCCCGCGTGATTGATACCGATCTTCCACTCGCAGTTGATGTGATTTCCGATCTCATTACCTCATCCACTTTTACTAAAGCAGATGTTGATTCTGAGCGCACCGTTGTCCTTAGTGAAATCTCGGTCCGAGATGATGATCCTTCTGATTACATCCACGAGCTCTACTTGCAGACAATGTATGGCGATTCACCTATTGGTCGCTCAATCCTGGGCACAGTGGATTCCATTAATTCGATGTCACGCAACTCCCTCTTTAATTATTACAAGAAGCACTACCGCCCAGAAGAGCTTGTTGTATCTGTGGCCGGAAATGTGAAGCATAAGAAAGTTGTAAAGATGGTGGAAGAAGCGCTATCTCGCGATGGCTTCCTTGATGTTCCCAATACTCAATCAGATACCCGCTCCACGATGCCCGTGAAGACTCCCGGACTTGGCAAAGTAGGTCTGATCGATCGCAAAACTGAGCAAGCACATATTCTTTATGGATTTCCAGGCATTGCTCGCACCGATAACCGTCGCTTTGCGATGAGTGTTCTGGCATCTGCCATTGGTGGCGGAATGTCCTCACGCCTCTTCCAAGAGATTCGTGAAAAGCGTGGCCTTGCTTACACAACTTATGCCTACCCACAACAATTTGCCGGCACTGGCACTATTGCTTTCTATGCTGGTTGTCGCACGGAGAAGACCGAAGAAGTCATCAAGTTAATGCGCGAAGTAGCCGAAGATGTCATGGCTCATGGACTTACTGCCGAAGAGATTTCCCGAGCAAAAGGCGCAGTCACTGGTTCCCTTGTGTTGGGCCAAGAAGATACTGGCTCTCGCATGACTCGCATCGGCAAGAGCGAACTGGTTTACGGTGAAATCATGAGTTTCGATGAGATTCTCAATAAAGTTCGGGCAGTTACTGCTGCAGAAGTCCATCAATTAGCTCGCGATCTCTTTAGCGCTCCCGCTACCCTTTCCCTTGTGGGTCCATTCCGTAGCACCACTAAGTTTGAGAAGGTAATTCGATGACAATCAAAGTCGGCGTCCTCGGCGCTAAGGGTCGCATGGGTCAAGAAGCGTGCAAAGCAATATCCGGTGCATCTGATCTCGAGCTTGTGGCACAAATTGATCTCGGAGATTCACTCGATTTACTCATCGCTAGCGGCGCACAAGTAATTGTTGATTTCACCCACCCAGATAGCGTGATGAGCAATTTAGAATTCGCCATCAACCACGACATTTCAGTCGTCGTAGGTACAACAGGTTTTGATGAGTCCAAGCTCGCACAAATTAAGAGTTGGCTATCTGCTCACCCCACAGTTGGCGCATTGATCGCCCCTAATTTCGGACTCGGTGCAGTATTGATGATGCAATTTGCAGCACAAGCATCTAAGTACTTTGAATCAGTAGAAATTGTTGAACTCCATCACCCGGCGAAGGCAGATGCACCATCAGGTACTGCTGCTCGCACTGCGGAATTAATTACCGAAGCTCGTCGCTCTGTTAATAAGGAGCCAATGCCAGATGCAACCACCTCCGCACTTGATGGCGCTCGGGGAGCTTTGGTCGGAGATGTTCCGGTTCACTCAGTTCGTTTACGTGGTTTAGTCGCCCATCAAGAAGTAATTCTCGGCGATCTCGGTGAGACGCTCACCATTCGCCACGACTCCATCGATCGCACCGGCTTTATGCCTGGCGTGCTCCTCGGAGTTCGCACAGTTGGCACCCACCCGGGACTGACATTCGGTCTTGAGCATTTCATGGATCTCAAGTAATTTTCCCAGAGACTAAGGAGCAGACATGTCATCAATAACTATGTATGGAGCAGATTGGTGCGGAGATTGCCGCCGCTCAAAGCGATTCTTGGACGACAACAAGGTGTCATACACCTATGTCGACGTTGAAGTAGATCTCACTGCAGCTGACAAAGTCATCGAAATCAATGGGGGAGCGAAATCAATCCCAGTAATCGTTTTTGAAGATGGAACTCATCTCACCGAGCCATCCGATAATGATCTCAAAGCAAAGCTTGAGGCACTAAAAGTTCTTTAATACCTAATTAATATCGATACACAATCGCAGATGTAATAGCGGCGCCGACTACCACTACTGGGAAAGGCGCCTTTGCTATGAGCGCAGCAATCGCAAATCCCACACCCGCAGCGCGGTGATCGATGATGTACTTGGTCTTTTCAGTCATGGTTTGAACGATAACCAGACCACTGAGTAGCGCGATCGGAATCAAATTATTAATGCGCTGAATCCGAGGATGGCTGAGCCAGAACTCTGGGACGGCAGAACCTAAATATTTCAAAGCAAAGGCAAGAGCGCTAGAACCAATCAGCGCAATCCAAGTTTTACTCACTTCGCCACCCCACAACAATGGCGATTAGTGCACAACTAATAATCGGAACTCCTGCGGGAACGTTGGGAACCAGCACTAAAGCGAGAACAAGTGATGCTGCCGCAACTGCCCAAGTCGCGCGCTCTTTTAGTCGCGGCCAGAGCATTCCCAAGAAAGCGGCAGGAACAGCGGCATCAAGACCCCAAGCTGATGGATCGCCAATCGCGTTTGCACCGAGTGCGCCCATTAGAGTGAAGAGATTCCAGAAGAGAAAGACGCCTAGGCCGGTGTACCAAAATCCTTTGCGGGCATCGACCTCATTCGATTGAGAAAGTGCAACGCCAGTGGATTCATCGATGGTGATTTGTGCGCCTATTGCTCGTCGCCAACCTTTATGTTTCAAGATAGAAGACATGCGCAATCCGTAGAGAGCATTTCGAGTACCAAGCAGAGTCGAGGTTGCGATCGCACTTGCCGCAGAACCACCTGCGCCCATGACTCCAATCACTGCGAATTGGGATGCGCCAGAGAATAAAAGGAGCGAGAGTAGGCAAGCTTGAAGAACGGTGAAATGGTTAGCGACTGCGGAAGCGCCAAATGCTGAACCATATGCGCCCACCGTAAAACTCACGCTAAAGGAATCTCGCTTCACTGACACGCCGATATTCTGCCGTATCCACCAAGGCTTGCGTGCCGTTCTATAGGGTCGGGGCATGAGTGAGAAAACTGAGCATTTCCCAATCCAGTTCCGTGAAGATATGACCGTAGAACTCGTTAAGGCAAGCGCGAGCGATTCAGATGTTATCTGGGCAGCGCGGGTATCGACTGCGGGTGATAAATCCTTGGAATCTGTGGGAAGTGATGCTTCAGAGGCTGCCGGTCTCATTAACTACTTGGCCCGTGAACGACATGGCTCTCCCTTCGAGCACACCTCCATGACTTTCTTTATTTCGGCACCAATCTTTGTATTCCGTGAATTCATGCGTCACCGCATCGCTTCTTACAATGAAGAGAGTGGTCGATATCGCGAATTGCGTCCGGTCTTCTACGTGCCCAGCAAAGAGCGCAAACTCGTTCAAGTAGGAAAACCAGGTGCGTATACATTTGTAGATGGAACCACTGAGCAGTACACAATGACCGTTGCTGCTATTAAAGAGACCTGCACCTTGGCATATGAGAATTACACAAAATTATTGGATGTCGGAGTTGCTCGCGAAGTTGCCCGCGCAGTCTTGCCCGTGACTTTATATTCATCGATGTATGTGACAATGAATGCTCGTGCGCTGATGAATTTCCTGTCACTTCGCACTTCAAGTGAGGGTTCACATTTTCCTAGCTACCCACAACGTGAAATTGAGATGGTTGCCGAGCAAATGGAAGCCCATTTTGCACAATTGATGCCTCTCACATACGGGGCCTTCCAAAAGTCTGGACGAATTGCTCCTTAATCAGGGTAACCTTCGCCTATGCATATAGAAGCGCCATTTGGCCGAATGCTCACCGCGATGGTGACGCCATTCAATAAAGATCTCTCCGTGGATTGGGCTGGAGTCGACCGACTCGCTCGCCACTTAGTTGATCACGGCCACGACGGAATCGTCGTTAACGGCACAACGGGTGAAGCGCCAACAACTAAGCCTGAAGAGAAAGATGAAATTATCCGCGTTGTAAAAGCGGCAGTGGGAGATCGCGTCAAAGTTCTCGCTGGTGCTGGTGATAACGAAACCTCTTTCTCGGTCGATCAAGCAAAGCGTGCGGAAAAAGCTGGCGCTGATGGAATCTTGATTGTCACTCCCTATTACAACAAGCCACCACAGGCTGGTATCAAAGCCCACTTCTTGGCAGTCGCTAACTCCACCAACCTTCCTGTGATGATGTATGACATCCCAGGACGTACCGGAGTTGAACTTGAATCAGAGACAATTATTTCTTTATTCGAGCACCCTCAGATCGTTGCGCTCAAAGATGCCAAAGGAAATGTCGCTGCAACCTCTTGGGTAATCAAGCGCTGCGGTGTTCCGGTTTACTCTGGCGATGACATTCTCAACTTGCCACTTCTCTCTGTAGGAGCGGTCGGATTTGTATCTGTTTGCGGACATACCGTCGGCAACGAACTCAAAGAGATGCTCAATGCCTGGTTTGCAAATAATGCAGAACGTGCACTAGAAATTCACCAACAACTATTACCGGTATTCACCGGAACCTTCCGCACCCAAGGTGCGATATTGACTAAGGCAGCCATGAACATGATGGGCCTACCTGGCGGTTTTACTCGTTTGCCACTTGTCGATGCCACCGAAGCGCAGATCGCGCAATTGCGGGAGGACCTACAAAGCGGCGGAGTAAAAATTAACTAATGAATCATCCCCATCCAGACCTGCCTTACCCTCCTAAACTTCAAGATAAAACTCTTCGGATCGTGGCCCTAGGTGGCCTCGGTGAGATCGGTCGCAATATGACCGTCTATGAATACGAAGGCAAACTATTGGTTTTGGATTGTGGCGTTCTCTTTCCAGAAGAGTCACAACCAGGAATCGATCTGATCCTTCCGGATTTCTCCTATATTCGCGATCGCCTCGATGACATCGTCGCAATTGTTTTAACGCATGGCCATGAAGACCATATCGGCGCAGTCCCATATCTCTTGCGCGAAAAGAGCGATATAAAAGTAGTGGGATCAAAACTTACTTTGGCCTTTACTGAAGCAAAGCTCAAGGAGCGTCGCATTACCGCCCCGCTGATTGAAGTCCACGCAGGAATGGTGGAGAAGTTCGGTCCCTTCGAACTTGAATTCGTTGCAGTTAATCACTCAATTCCAGATGCGCTAGCGGTTGCCATTAAAACTCCCGCTGGTGTTGTGCTTGCTACTGGTGATTTCAAAATGGATCAATTGCCACTAGATGGCCGCATTACCGACCTCGCCACATTTGCTCGCCTAGGCGCCGAAGGCGTTGACCTCTTCATGGTCGATTCCACTAACGCCGATGTTCCCGGATTTACCACTCCGGAGCGAGATATTTCTCCGGTATTAGATCGAGTGATCCGACAAACAGAGCGTCGCGTGGTCGTTGCATCATTTGCTTCACATGTTCACCGAATCCAGCAAATTATCGATGTAGCAGTCCAACATGATCGCAAAGTTGCTTTTGTTGGACGTTCAATGGTGCGCAATATGAAGCTCGCAGAAGATATGGGCTACCTCACTGTTCCTAAGGGCTTAGTTGTCGATGCCAAGAACTTGGATGACTACGGCGACAAAGTTGTATTGATCTGCACCGGATCACAAGGCGAACCACTTGCTGCACTTTCCCGAATGGCCAATGGTGATCACCAGATCCGAGTGGGCAAGGGCGATACCGTTATTTTGGCTTCATCACTTATCCCAGGTAATGAAAACTCGGTCTTTCGAGTAATTAACGAACTCACCCGCTTTGGCGCAAATGTCGTCCATAAGGGCAATGCCATGGTTCACGTATCTGGCCACGCAGCCGCTGGTGAACTCTTGTATTGCTACAACATCGTTAAGCCAAAGAATGTGATGCCAATCCATGGCGAATGGCGCCACCTTCGCGCAAATGCCGAGCTTGCAATAAAGACGGGCGTTCCTCGCACCAACACTTTGGTAGTCGAAAATGGAATTGTTATTGATATGGCCGATGGCTATGCAGATGTCGCTGGAGCAGTTGCAGTGGGATATGTCTATGTCGATGGTCAGAGCATTGGTGAAATTACCGAAAGTTCTTTGAAGGATCGCCGTATTCTCGGTGAAGAAGGATTTATCTCGGTAGTTGTCGTCATCGAATCGCAAACGGGAAAGATTGTTGCTGGACCAGATATCCATGCCCGAGGATTTACGGAAGATAATTCACTCTTTAATGAAGTCAAAGGAATGATTGAGAAAGCACTTGCTCATGCCGTTGCTAATGGCATTAATGGCACCCATAAGCTTCAACAAGTTGTTCGTAAAACTGTGGGAAGTTGGGTTGGCGATGAACATCGTCGCAAGCCAATGATTGTTCCTGTAGTAATTGAGGTCTAAGTAGCGAGGGCGCGCCTGCGCTAACTTTTACTCACTTTTCTTTACACTTACACATCATGGCCGCACGTAAAAAATCTCGTTCCACGAAGAAATCTTCCTCTCCAGTCGAAGTCCTTCTTCGTGCGCTGGGTGCTATCTGGCGTGCTGGTGCCAAAGCCATCGGATCCTCTATTCGCTTCATTTTCAGAGGCGCCAAAGAGTTAGATCCGGTGCACCATCGTGATGGTCTCGCATTTTTTATCTTTATCTTTGCCTTAATTTCTGCAGCAGGTATTTACATCAGCCATAAGAATCCAGTGGGCAAGGTGATGTATTACGGCCTACATGGCGCTTTCGGAGCGCTCGCTTGGTTGGCACCGATCGCATTCTTTTATTTCTCTTTTCGACTCTTTCGCACACCGGAGGAGAAGCGATCCACCGGACGAATCACTGTTGGCGCGCTTATTTTGCTTCTCACAGCAAGCGGCCTGCTACATATTCTTCGCGGCGCAGATGGCAAAGGCATAGAGGCTTATTACTCTGCAGGTGGATTAGTGGGTTATGGCGTTGCGACTCCGCTAGATGCCCTTATGACTTCAGTGTTAACAATTCCTGTTCTTATCATTATTATGATTTTTGGTCTCTTGATCATTACTGCCACACCGGTCTCACAAGTAGCTTCTCGTATTCGAGCTCTCATTCATATGGGAAGTAGAGCGAAGGCAACTCCAGTTGTGGATGCCGACTTTGAAATTTCCGATACTCCAGCTTTTGATACGCCACTTGTTCAAGGATTTGTCCATGAAGAGGAGGAGCTCGACGAAGAAGATTTCGATGAGGAGTTCACTCTTGAATTGCCACGCGAACCCCTAGCTTCGACACCCGTGAAGCCAACCCCACCAGCACCTACTGGGCCGGCCAAACAAATGTTGCTTACTGCCGATACTCCATATCAATTACCTCCGATGGATCTCTTGAAAGCAGGACCTGCAGCGAAAGCAAAGTCAAAGGCCAATGACACAGTCGTTGCTGCGTTGACTCAAGTATTTGAACAATTTAACGTCGATGCTGAAGTGACAGGTTTTATGCGTGGCCCGACTGTCACGCGCTATGAAATTGAACTTGGCGGGGGAGTGAAAGTCGAGGCAATTACAGCCCTCGCCAAGAACATTTCCTACGCAGTTGCAAGTGGAGATGTTCGCATTCTCTCGCCTATTCCTGGTAAATCTGCCGTTGGCATTGAGATCCCAAATGTTGATCGCGAGATGGTGACGCTCGGAGATGTATTGCGTTCATCTGTTGCCTCCAATGATGCTCATCCCATGGTTATTGCGCTAGGTAAAGATGTCGAAGGCCAATTTATCTGCGCCAATCTTGCGAAAATGCCTCACCTCCTTGTTGCTGGCGCAACAGGCGCTGGCAAATCCTCGATGATCAACTCACTTGTCGTATCGATTTTGATGCGCGCGACTCCCGACGATGTTCGCCTCGTGATGATTGATCCTAAGCGAGTAGAGCTCACTTCCTATGAAGGTATTCCGCACTTGATCGCTCCCATCATTACAAACCCAAAGAAAGCTGCTGATGTATTGGCATGGGTTGTTCGTGAGATGGATATGCGTTATGACGATCTCTCCAATTTTGGATTTAGGCATATCGATGATTTCAATAAAGCAGTACGGGCTGGAAAAATCACCGTGCCGGCGGGAAGCGAGCGCGTACTCGAGCCTTACCCATATCTCTTGGTCATCATCGATGAGCTTGCAGATTTGATGATGGTTGCTGCTCGGGAAGTGGAAGAGAGCATTGTTCGAATTACCCAGCTTGCTCGCGCCGCTGGAATCCATTTAGTTATTGCAACCCAGCGCCCAAGCGTCGATATTGTCACTGGCCTCATTAAGGCAAATGTTCCTTCACGTCTTTCATTTGCAACCTCTAGCCTGGCTGATTCTCGAGTCATTTTGGATACACCTGGTGCCGAGAAACTTGTGGGCCAAGGCGATGCACTCTTCTTGCCGATGGGCGCAAGTAAAGCGCTACGTATTCAAGGTGCATATGTCTCAGAGCGCGAGACCGAAGCAGTGGTTAATTTTGTTAAACAACAACTTCAACCTGTGTATCGACTAGATCTCAATGCTCCAGTAAAAGCACATGTGATTGAAGATGATATTGGCGATGATATGGATCTCTTATTGCAGGCAGTTCAACTTGTTGTCTCTACTCAATTTGGTTCCACCTCAATGTTGCAACGCAAACTTCGCGTTGGGTTTGCAAAGGCAGGTCGCTTAATGGATCTCATGGAGAGCCGTGGAATTGTTGGTCCCTCTGAAGGTTCTAAAGCGCGCGTGGTTCTCATAACTGCTGAGCAAATGCCAGACCTACTCGAGCAACTCCAAGGAAACTTGTAATTCGACCTCTAAATGTTCGACACCATAGGTGATTCTCAGGGTGAGTTCATTTCTCCACGCTTGATCTGAAACCTCTGAACTTGTCCCAAAGTACCCACCTCTCTTATTCTTAGCACCTCAAGTTCCCCATCTTTCGAAGATTTGAGAAGAAGAGGTTCAGCTCGTGTCAGAGAAATCAAAGACTGTCGGCGTCGCATTACATGCCGCGCGCACATCAGCTGGATTTTCCCTTCAAGAAATTTCTGACATTACGCGTATTCGTAAAGATGTTTTAAAGGATCTTGAAGCAGATAATTTCGTTTCATCGGGTGGAATGGCTTACGCGCGTGGACATATCCGCAGTATTGCAAAAACCATAGGTGCAGATTCTGATGCCTTGATTGTCCTCTTCGAAGAGACAACTGGCGAAGTAGATCGTCCGATGATTGACCTTCTCACTGAAAATAATGCGACTACCCCTCGTCGCCAACTTCCTAAAGTTTCTTATAAAGCGATGTCTGGCATAGCAGCTGGAATCGTCGGATTAATTTTTCTTGGCTCAGTAGCATCTTCATACATTTCTCCTGCTGCGCCTTCTGCATCAAAGAAGGAACCAACTTCAACAGCTACATCCTCAAATGAGCCAGTCACGACTGTTGCCACAAAGACAACCGGAGTCACTGTCGTTGTTACTGGTACAAACGGCAAGAGTTGGATCGGTGTTACCGATAGCGCAGGGGCGCAAGTATTTAGTGGGCAAATTACTACCGGTGAGAGCAAGACATTTACCGATGATCTGCTTGTTCAATTAGTTGTGGGAAATGCCGGCGCTGTCTCATTAAATGTCAATGGCAAAGAACTTGGCACTCCAGGCAAGATCGGTGAGGTCGCGCACCTTCAATTCGACCCTAACTCATCTAATCAAGGGTAAGTTCCAAGCCACTTTTTGATCTCTCGGCAGGTAGCATTGCCGCAATGAGCACTTCCCAAAAATCTCGCACTGTCGCATTAGTGACTCTCGGATGTGCACGCAATGAAGTTGATTCTGAAGAGCTTGCTGGCCGCTTGGCTGCGGATGGTTGGACCTTGGTCGAAGATGCCGCCGATGCTGAGGTTGCGGTAATTAATACCTGCGGATTTATCGAGAGCGCTAAGAAGGATTCAGTAGATGCACTCTTGGAAGCGCACTCTCTCAAGGGCAATGGGATTACCCAGGCTGTAGTAGCTGTGGGATGCATGGCAGAGCGTTACGGCAAGGAACTAGCCCAGGCTCTCCCGGAAGCAGATGCAATTCTGGGATTTGATGATTACAAAGATATTTCCGCTCGCCTACAAACCATCATTGGTGGTGGGTCGATCCAAGCACATACTCCGCAAGATCGCCGCACACTTTTGCCAATCTCTCCGGCCGAACGTGCTGCTAATCGCGACGCCGTCATGTCCGAGCGTCCTGCGCCAATGGGACAAGGTTTACGGGTAATGCGAAAGCGCCTGGAGAAAGCTCCGGTAGCACCACTCAAGATCGCCTCGGGTTGCGATCGCCGATGCTCCTTCTGCGCCATTCCGATGTTCCGTGGCTCTTTCGTCTCGCGCCGTCCCACCGAGATTTTGGATGAAGCGAAATGGCTAGCCGATCAAGGCGTTACCGAGATCTTCTTAGTTTCGGAAAATACGACCTCTTATGGCAAAGATTTCGGCGACCTCAAGGTTCTGGAAAAGATGCTGCCTGATCTATCTGCGATAGATGGGATTGAGCGAATTCGCTTGTCTTATCTCCAGCCGGCAGAGATGCGCCCATCACTCTTGCAGGCAATGGTCAGCATTCCCAAAGTTCTTCCCTATTTCGATCTCTCCTTCCAGCACGCAGCCCCAACTGTCCTACGTCGGATGCGTCGTTTTGGCGGAGCAGAAGAATTCCTTCACCTCATTACTCAAATTCGGGCGCTCTCTCCCGAAGCTGGCATCCGCTCCAATGTGATCGTCGGATTTCCGGGTGAGACAGAAGCGGAATACCAAGAGCTCGTTCAATTTATATCGGAAGCGCGTATGGATGCAGTTGGTGTCTTTGGATATTCCGATGAAGATAAGACAGAAGCGCTCACATTAGAAAATAAAGTAGATCAAGATCTTATAAACCATCGCCTCAACGAGCTCTCCACGATGGTGGATGAATTCATTATGCAGCGAGCCGAGGAGCGTATCGGCGAGAAAGTTCGCGTATTGATTGAAGATGAAGAGCTTCAAGAAGGTCGAGCAGAGCATCAAGGACCAGAAGTTGATGGCTCCACCTTCATTCAAGGTCGTGGTCAATATCGAGTGGGAGACTATGTAGATGCAGTCGTTACTGATGTTGCAGGTGCAGATTTGGTAGCCCAGCCGCTATGACAAATAAGAATTTAAATCTTCCCAATGCACTCACTGTCTTGCGTTTACTTGCGCTTCCGTTCTGCGCCTACGCTCTTTTTAAGAATGGTGGTGACGATGCGACTTGGCAGTGGATTGCATGGAGTGGCTTCTTCCTCGTTGGCCTGACTGATTTTTTTGATGGCAAAGTCGCTCGTGCGCGCCATCAGATCACAAGCTTCGGTACTTTTCTAGATCCGGTTGCAGATAAAGCCGCGATCGGCACCGCAATGATCGGCCTCTCTATTCAAGGAAAATTATGGTGGTGGGTCACCATCGTTATTTTGCTCCGCGAAATCGCAGTCACGGTACTTCGCCTAGCTGTCATTCGGGGTGGGGTAATCCCTGCCAGTAAGGGCGGAAAGCTCAAGACGATGTTCCAAGGTTTTGGAGTTGGCTTCTACATCCTCCCGCTCCCACATTGGGCGCTACTTCCACGTGATGCCTTTATGGCAGTCGCAATTATTTTGACCATCACCACGGGCTTTGACTATTTTGCGAAAGCGCTGCGTCGATGATTGATGCAACAGCTGTAGTTAAGAAATTAAAGAAGAAGGGGCTGACGCTCTCGTGCGCTGAATCGATTACTGGTGGCGGACTCGCATCAGCCATCACTGATATTGCTGGATCATCCGCCGTCTTTGAAGGCGCGATCATCTCGTATTCCGATTCGGCTAAAACTAAGTTACTTGGAGTCTTCAAGCGTTTAATCACCAAGCACACTGCAGTCTCCGAAGAGGTGGCCATCGCAATGGCGGTCGGTGCCCGCGCTCAATTCAAAACTGATTATGCAATCGCTACCACTGGCGTCGCCGGGCCTGGTAAGGCCTATGGACAGAAAGCCGGGACCGTCTGGATTGCCATCGCCTCTAAGAAATCCACTCAGACAATCTCGCTCCAGCTCACTGGAGATCGCTCCGCTATTCGCCACGCAACAATAGAGAGCGCTTTAGCCACTTTTGAGCGTATCCTTAGCACGTGACCCTTCTACGTACCCATATCGGTAGCACCCTGCGCAGCGCTCGCGTTGCCCAAGGTCGCACCCTGCGCGATGTCGCCAAAGGCGCTCGCGTCTCATTGGGTTATCTATCCGAAGTAGAACGTGGTCAGAAAGAAGCTTCATCCGAACTTTTGAATTCCATCTGCCAGGCACTCGATCTCTCATTGAGTACTGTCATGGTCGATGTTGCGCTTCTCGTTAAGACCGCCGAGAGCCCAATCCTGACAGTGGTCGACGACGCCGCTTAAAGTGTCGCCGGATCCTACGAAGTACGCGCCACAAATGGCCACCCAACAACGTTCT
Organism: Actinomycetota bacterium; assembly: GCA_947449535.1. Lineage (GTDB taxonomy): Bacteria > Actinomycetota > Actinomycetes > Nanopelagicales > Nanopelagicaceae > AAA044-D11. The sequence continues at coordinate 53,786 of CANFRP010000005.1, forward strand.
CGCGCTGCAATTCTTGCTGGCGCAAAAGCTGTCATTGCCGAAGATGGTAATTACGAATCCAACATGATTGAGATTGCAGCTCGCGCACAAGTGTCTCGTGCGACTGTCTATAACCACTTTGCAGATAAAGAAGAAATGATGTTGACGCTTCTGGAATCAGAGATTGAGCGCCTCACCGAATTAGCGAAAACTGCTGCAAATCCCATGGAAGCGCTGCGAGCCCTTTCGCAAGATATCTCTAACGATCCAGCCCTCCGTAAAATGGTGACGAGTGACCCTTTGGATATCGCTCGCTTTGTGACGGTCACCGATCATCCACTTTGGACCAAAGTCTTTGAATCAGCCACGGCCGTTTTCGGACTTGATAATTCTGGTGTTGTCATTCGCTGGTTAATTGGCCAAATTGGCGCGCCACTCACCGCGGCGGAATCTGCTCATCAAGCAGAGCAGATCGCTCGCGCGCTCGCTTAGTTGATATGAGAATCACTGAACTCAAAAGCCGGATGGCTGATTACTTCGCTGATTCAGATACCTATGCCCGCGACATCGTTCACTCTGAATTAGGTGGTCGCACCGTCAATGAAGCTTTAACAGCGGGGGATGAGCCCGGGGATATTTGGAGAGCTGTCATCGCCCACAATCCGGAGATGCCTCTTAAATTTAGGTGAGTATTCCTAGGTCATGACTGAGCATTGAGGCTAACATTTCAATTATGAAAAGAGTCGCCTTCTTAACTGCAATAACATTCTGTATGTCGCTCACTAGCTTTTTCATGAGCGGAGAGAGCAAAGCGGCACTTCGGACTTGTACTGGGAAAGAAATTGCTCTTGTTAATTCATATAAGGCGCAGCAACAAATCCAAAGATTTTATCCAGATTCATCTTCTGATTCCATCATTTCTGGACTCGGGCTCAAAATTGATAATATTTATAACTCCTGCGATACGGCAAGTTTTAAGTATGGATCACCAGGAGCAAAGGCTCCCGCTTGCACTTCTTCTGATATTGATTGGTTAACAAATATTAGGACGGCCTATTCTCAACAAGTCAATTTGGAAGCTCAAAATTCCAATGATATAGATACGTCCAGAAAAGCCTACGATCGCTATATCTCCAGTGGGCAAACTCAAATGGCGCAAAACACGAGTCTGGCGATCTCGAAATTACAAAAAGAAATTCAGCATCATTATCTTATGCAAGTTTATTATAAAAACGCTTTTGCAGCTATCTCTAGCTCGTGCAAGAACTCTTCAGTTACTTTGCCGCCAAGGGCGCTCGATCAAAACCAGAGTAATTCCAGTCAGACTGGAGCAAATTCGCCTTTGAGTAGTTTTCCTGAAAGATATATGGGATATCGCTCAGGTGACATTAGCCCAGTGTCTATCACAAGTCAGTCATGCGGACCGAACGCGCCTCACAAAGTATCAATCGACACTCTTGATTCAACTAACAAGTGGCAAAGAACTGAATTGGACTCGTCTGATAAATATGACTTGAGCGGAAAGTACGCGATTCAAGTTAAGACTATTCCGGTTGATTCATTTCGAACAAATATTGGGAATGGTAGTTGGAGAGGAATTAAATGGCCATATCAAACCCAAAATGCGTTCACTGTCGAACGATGCGATTTTGCAAATAGGGGCTCACACGCGAATAAGAATTATGACTTATCAGTTTTTGGAACGGCTAAGGGGACTTGGACTCGACAAGCTGTTGACAATTTAGATCCTTTTACCTATGAATCTTTGGGATTCAACTATCAAGTAGATGCCACAACAGTAGAGAATTTTGATGACCCAAAATGGAGTTGCGCCGTTAAGAAACCAGTAACCACATCGGTTAAGAAGAATGGCAAGGTTGTGAAGGTGACGACTCCTGCCGTTTCTGATTTTAAAGTTAACGTCAGTTCAGATGGCGAGGCTTTGAGTATTTGGGAGTGTGATGATTTGAAACAAGGAAAGTTCCTCAAGGTTCAAAGTATCTCTCTCGCCAATGCGTGGGACACTACGGAAAAAACTGGGAAGGGCGAAACGCTTTGGGAGGTTGCAAAGCTAGATCCTAAGTATCCCAACTGGACTTGGGCGTGCCCTGCAGGAACTGGCTCCAAGACTTGCTTCCAGGTCTCTTCACTTAAATAGGCGGGCGCAGCGGCCTTCGGCGTGTCTGGGGACCAATCTGGCCTTTCGAACAGATGTTCGGTACCCTTAAGCCATTCGCTCCGCGTGAAAACGCCGGGTGGATATGCCCAACCTGAGCGGTTCCACAGTTCCGCGGTAGCCCCCGCTCCCGCCGTCAGTGGTCTTCCGTACCTTCAGGACCGTACATGACGCACCGACCGGTGCCAGTTAAAGAGAGAAGGAAATCATGGCTTCAGATAAAACTGAGAAGCAGTCCAATGATCGCACCAAAGCCTTAGATACAGCCCTAGCCCAGATCGAGCGTCAATTCGGTAAGGGATCAGTAATGAAGATGGGCGATCGTGGCCCAGTAGTCCAGGAAGTAATTCCTACAGGTTCGATTGCGTTAGATATCGCACTCGGAATCGGTGGACTTCCACGTGGACGTATCGTAGAAATCTACGGACCAGAATCTTCCGGTAAGACCACAGTCGCATTGCATGCAATCGCAAATGCACAGCGTGCAGGTGGCATCGCAGCATTTATCGATGCAGAGCACGCACTTGATCCAGAGTATGCCCGCAAGCTCGGTGTAGATATCGACGCACTTTTGGTTTCACAGCCAGATACCGGTGAGCAAGCACTTGAGATCATGGATATGTTGGTTCGCTCCGGCGCCATCGATATCGTCGTTGTGGACTCTGTTGCAGCACTTACCCCTCGCGCTGAAATTGAAGGCGAGATGGGCGATTCCCATATGGGTCTCCAAGCACGTTTGATGTCGCAAGCGCTTCGTAAGATCACTGGTGCACTTCACAACTCAAATACCACCGCTATTTTCATTAACCAGCTTCGCGAGAAGATCGGTGTCTTCTTTGGTACACCAGAGACCACCACTGGCGGTAAGGCGCTTAAGTTCTACGCATCCGTGCGTTTGGATATCCGCCGTATCGAAACTCTTAAGGAAGGCGCAGATGCAGTCGGTAACCGTACTCGCGTCAAAGTCGTCAAGAACAAGATGGCCCCTCCATTCAAGCAAGCAGAGTTCGACATTATTTACGGCGTTGGAATCTCACGTGAAGGCTCACTCATTGACCTTGGCGTAGATCTCGGCATCGTCAAGAAAGCTGGCGCTTGGTATACCTACGAAGCCGATCAGCTCGGTCAGGGTAAGGAGAATGCTCGTGCATTCTTGATCGACAACCCAGATCTCGCCAACGATATTGAGAAGAAGATCCGCGAGCATTACGTTCCGGTGACAGTTGATCCAGCACTTGTTGCAGCAATTGATGAAGCAACAGCTGAGGTCGATTTCTAATCGCTATCCAGAAGAAGATCCCCAATTCCATGAAGGAAGAGAATCTTCCAGCCGATCCCTACTCCTATGCCGAGACTGTGGCGTATCACTCGCTCGCACCTCGCGCACGGAGTAGGGCGGAGCTGCACCAGATTTTGCTGAAGCGAAATGTGAGTGAAGAGATTGCAATCTCCGTTCTCGATAACCTGGAACTACAAGGTCTCCTCAATGATCTTGAATTCGCGCAATTGTGGTCCGAATCCCGTCAACGTCAGAAGAAGCTCTCCAAGCGAGTAATCGTGGGGGAGCTTCGGATGAAGGGCGTTGCTCAGGACATTATTGATGAGGCCGTTGATTCCATTGATGTGGAAGCTGAATATTCAATGGCACTTGAATTAGCGACGAAGAAATATCGCTCCTGCTCACATCTAGATCCCGATGTTATCTATCGACGGGTGAGTTCTTTGCTCCAGCGAAAAGGCTTTGATCACAGCATTACATCGCGCATCATGCGCGAATTAGTAGCCTAATTCCAACGCCCCTAAGATTGGGCTATGTCGCTTGATCTAGATCGCCCGCGCACCTTTGTGGTGGAGACCTATGGCTGTCAGATGAATGCCCACGACACTGAGCGCATCTCAGGCCTACTTCTTCAAGCAGGCTACACGCAGGCACTGGAAGGTTCAGATCCTGACTTAGTAGTTTTTAATACCTGCGCAGTTCGTGAAAATGCAGATAACAAGCTTTACGGAAATCTCTCCTTCTTGGCTCCGCGTAAGAAATCAGATCCTGGCTTTCAAATTGCCGTGGGCGGATGCATGGCGCAGAAAGATCAAGATTCGATTATTAAGCGCGCACCTTATGTCGATGTTGTCTTTGGAACTCACAACATCGGCTCACTTCCAGAGCTCTTGGAGCGTGCCCGCATTGAAGAGGAATCTCAAGTAGAGATCAAAGAATCACTTGAACATTTCCCTTCCACTCTTCCGGCCCGTCGTCACTCCGCCTTTAGTGGTTGGGTCTCAGTCTCTGTCGGTTGCAATAACACCTGCACCTTCTGCATCGTTCCTGCACTTCGCGGAATCGAGAAGGATCGTCCAGCAGATGACATTCTCAAAGAAGTTCGGGCACTTGTCGATCAAGGCGTCCTTGAGATTACTTTGCTGGGTCAGAACGTCAACGCCTACGGTGTTGAAGTTGGTGATCGCGGAGCCTTTGCCAAGCTACTGCGCGAATGCGGCAAGATCGATGGACTAGAGCGCGTTCGTTTTATGTCACCGCATCCTCGTGACTTCACTGATGATGTAATTGAAGCAATGGCCCAGACTCCAAATGTCATGCCGCATCTACATATGCCATTGCAATCAGGTTCGGATCGAATTTTGCAAGCGATGCGTCGCTCCTATCGTCGCGATCGTTACTTAGGAATAATCGAAAAAGTGCGCACCGCAATGCCACATTCCACAATTACCACCGACATCATTGTGGGTTTCCCTGGAGAGAGTGACGAAGATTTTGCAGAGACCATCTCCTTAGTTGAAGAGGCTAAGTTCTTAGCCGCCTATACCTTCCAATATTCCAAGCGCCCCGGCACGCCCGCCGCCTCCATGCCAGATCAAATTTCGGACGCAGTAATGAAAGTGCGCTATGAAGCGCTCCATAAATTACAACAAGAGATCTCTGGGATTGTGAATCAACAAGTAGTCGGCACCACGCAGGAGATTTTGGTTGCCGATGTTGAAGCATCACGTGATCGCATGACTGGGCGCCTTAAGGATTTTCGCTTGGCTCACTTCGCTGTAGATCCCGCCAACCCGCCACGCCCGGGCGATGCGATTACGACCGTAATTACCGAAGCATCACCAAACTTTGTCATCGCATCGAATTTGCCAATCGATATTCGCAAGACTCGGGGAGGAGATGCAACCCAAGCGCGCGCTCATGAAGCCGGTCCAACTCCGATAATGGTGGGTATGCCGACGCTTGCTGCGCTAAAGGCCCGTCAATAAATATGTCCGCACAGCTCATCATCATTGCAGGAGCAACTGCAACAGGTAAGAGTGATCTTGCAGTTGAGTTAGCGAAGGAAATAAATGCAGAGATAGTTAATGCCGACTCCATGCAGCTCTATCAGGGGATGGATATTGGTACTGCAAAACTCACCGTGGCCGAGCGCCAAGGCGTTCCACACCATTTACTGGATCTCGTTTGCGTTAAAGACGATGTCAATGTTGCTTGGTATCAAGAACTCGCGCGCGCAAAAATTGATGAACTTCGGGGCGCAGGAAAATCAGTTGTAGTTGTCGGAGGTACGGGTCTCTACATTAAAGCAATTTTGGATGACCTCAACTTCCCCGATACCGATCCCGATATTCGCCAGAAAATTACTGATGAAGCAGAAGCGCTTGGAAACGAGGCGATGCATGCACGACTCGCATCCTTGGATCCAGCTGCGGCACTTGCAATCCCGAAAGAGAATGTGCGCCGCGTAATTCGCGCCCTAGAAGTTATTGAGATTACTGGCGCCCCTTACACCGCTTCACTTCCTCGGGAAGGATCTTCACGCTATCCGGATGCTCGGCAATTTGGATTAGTTCTTGACCGTGAGAAATTAGATCCACGCATCGATGCCAGAGTAGAAAAGATGTGGGAGCGCGGATTAGTGGAGGAGACAGCGCGCCTCATTAAAGAAGGACTTCTCGAAGGACAGACAGCCCAACGTGCATTGGGCTATGCCCAGATAATCAAAATGGCGATGGGTCAGATGTCTGAGGCGGAAGCCAAAGAAGAGACGAAGCGAGCCACGCGCCAGTATGCCCGCCGCCAAGAAACCTGGTTCTCCAAAGATCTTCGCATCACTTGGATTGCGCCAGCAAGCACTTCAGTCCACCTGGAGAAGGTCCTAGCCTCTATCATCACAACATGATCGCAACTTACGGCCACGGCACTGAGAATGATTTTGTGCTTATTTACGATCCGCAAAACGAAATTGAGCTAACTCCAGCGCAAGTTGCGCGGATGTGTAATCGCACAACTGGCATTAAGAATGGCCTTGGTCGGATTGGCGCAGATGGCGCAATTCGCATCACCAAAATCGATGGCAAATGGTTTATGGATTACCGCAACAATGATGGAACTACGGCAGAGATGTGTGGCAATGGAATTCGAGTGATGGCTAGATATATTGTCGAGCGAGGACACCAGGCCGCTGGCATATTTTCCATCGATACTCGCGATGGTCGTAAATTCTTAGCAGTTCCAGATTCTGGCGATATCTCGGTTAATATGGGTGGCGTACAAGAAGTTTTTGGCGAAATCACTGCGACATCAAATGGCCACACGTGGACTGGATTTAATATCAATGTCGGAAATCCGCATGCTGTTGTCTTTGTCGATGATCTTTCGCAAGCGGGAGATTTACTCACGGCGCCAGTCGTTGCACCTGAGGATGAATATCCCGAAGGCGTCAATGTGGAATTTGTTCAATTCTTACCGAATGGCGAGATTGCGATGCGCGTACATGAGCGAGGCGTAGGGGAGACTCGATCCTGCGGAACCGGCACTTGCGCCGTAGCACTCGCCGCAACTCTGCAGAAGAAGATGAAATTGCCATCACGTTGGGTGATCAATCCACCAGGCGGCCGGATCGTTGTGGAGATAGACCCTCATTCCAATGCCACTATGACTGGACCTGCAGTAATTCTGGAAGAACATGATGTGAGTAGCTATTTGTGAGCACTGACGGCCGTGATGATGGACTCGATATTGATATCGACACTCTTCTTAAGGAATCTGCTCGCGTCGCGGCAGAATTTGATGCCGCAGAATCTGGGGCAGATCAATACGAAGCGAATCAACACGATCTCCAAGATCGCCAAGCGCTACGACGTGTTGCTGGCCTCTCCACCGAGCTTCAAGATATTTCGGAAGCCGAATATCGCCAACTTCGATTAGAGAAAGTTGTATTAGTAGGCGTATGGACTGAGGGAACATCCCTCGATGCCGAGAACTCCATGAAGGAGTTGGCGGCGCTTGCGGAAACTGCGGGCTCGGAAGTTTTAGAGGCTCTGATTCAGCGGCGCGACAAAGCTGATCCATCTACCTTCATTGGTTCTGGAAAAGTCGTTGAACTTCGGCAAGCAGTTGTTGCCACTGGCGCAGATACAGTCGTATGCGATGGCGAGCTATCTCCAGCGCAATTGCGATCCCTCGAAGATAAAGTCAAAGTAAAAGTAATTGATCGCACCGCACTCATTCTCGACATCTTTGCCCAACACGCGAAGAGCCGCGAAGGAAAGGCGCAAGTAGAACTCGCTCAGATGACTTATCTCTTGCCAAGACTGCGTGGCTGGGGTGATTCACTCTCACGCCAAGCTGGCGGAATTGGTGGCCGCGGCCCTGGTGAAACAAAGATCGAAACCGATCGCCGGCGCATCAATGACAAGATGGCAAAGCTCCGAAAAGAAATTAAGGAGATGAAAACTTCTCGTGATACCAAGCGACAGGAGAGACGTCGACACAATATTCCCTCTGTGGCAATCGCGGGATATACCAATGCTGGAAAATCATCGCTGATGAATCGCCTGACTGGTGCAGGGGTGCTCGTAGAAAACGCACTCTTCGCGACCCTTGACCCCACGGTTCGCAAAGCCACTAGTTCTGATGGTCGCGTGTATACCCTCTCCGACACTGTGGGATTTGTGCGCCATCTTCCGCACCAATTAGTTGAGGCATTTAAATCGACTTTGGAAGAAGTATCCGAAGCAGATCTCATTGTGCATGTTGTCGATGGCTCTCATCCAGATCCCATGGAACAAATCCGTGCCGTGCGCGAGGTAATAAACGATATTGGCGGGGGCGAGATCACCGAAATTATCGCCATCAATAAAGCAGATGTGGCCGCGCCTGAAGTCATGATGCAATTGTTGCGCGAGGAATCCAACAGCTTTGCTTTCTCGGCGCGAACTGGATTCGGTATCGACACTCTGATCAAAGCTATCGAGAGCTCGCTTCCCCGGCCTCGGGTAGAAATCACCGCAACAATTCCCTTTAATCGTGGCGATATCGTCTCGGCCATTCATGAGCGAGGCGAGATTATCTCTGAGGATTATTCAGGCGAGGGAACGATCATTCATGCGATGGTCGATGGTGCAATTGCCGAGAAGATTTCCCGTCTAAACTAGTCATATGCCTCAGATATTTGAGCTCAAAGATCTCACCACCGATGCCGAGATTGAAGCAGCTGTCGATGTAGTGGTAGCCGCAATTCGTAACGGTGAAACAGTTGTCCTTCCCTTAGAGAGTGCATATGTTTTTGCTTGCGATGCTTTCTCAGTCGAGGCGGTGCGCCATATTCATATGCTTCGCGGTGATGACTACGGAACGGCAGCGCAAGTATTAATTGGTAATTTGCGAACACTAGATGGCATCACCCAAAACCTTGCCGATGATTTATCCCAACTCGCACAAGCATTCTGGCCGGGTCTGCTCACGCTTAATGTTCAACCACACATGGGTCTTGCTTGGGATCTAGGAGATCAAGGCGACTTAGGTGAATTCGCCGTAAGAATTCCCAACCACTCATTTGCTCTCAAAGTATTGGAGAAGAGCGGTCCACTTGCTGCTGCGAGCGCTTCGTTACAAGGTCGACCTCCTGCACGTTCACTCGATGACATCATTGTGCTGAACTCAGATATCGCCGTCTTTGTGGATTACGGCCCACTCGAAGCTGGACCTGCATCTAGCGTCGTCTCACATCGCGTTATTGGTCATGATGCTGGCCTCGAGGTTATTCGGGTGGGTGGGATCTCACTAGAAGAGATGGCCGCAGTTGTGCCCGCGCTCATGAGCGAAAATCGCGATTCCACCGAATAGGCTTCGGGGCATGAGTAACGAAACATTCTTTGGCCCAGATTTCCCAGCGCTACAGTCGCAAGATCCAGATATTGCAGCAGTGTTGCTGAGCGAACTAGATCGTCAGAGAAAGAACCTTCAATTAATCGCTAGCGAGAATTTCACTTCACCAGCAGTACTTGCCGCTTTGGGGTCGACTCTCTCCAATAAATATGCCGAAGGTTATCCAGGTAAGCGTTATTACGGTGGTTGTGAAGAAGTAGATAAAGTCGAAGTTATTGGCATCGAGCGAGCTAAAGCTCTCTTCGGTGCAGAGCATGCAAACCTTCAGCCTCACTCTGGTGCAAGTGCCAACATTGCTGTCTACCAGGCATTTACTAAGCCAGGGGACACTGTTCTAGCAATGTCACTTCCGCATGGTGGCCATCTCACTCACGGATCGCATGTTAACTTCTCCGGTAAATGGTTCAACGTCGTCTCCTATGGCGTTCGTCAAGATAATGAGCTGATCGATTATGACGAGCTACGTAGACTGGCAATCGAAAATAAACCAAAGATGATTTGTAGTGGCGCTACTGCCTACCCAAGCTTGATCGATTTTGAAACTGTTCGCTCCATCTGCGATGAAGTAGGCGCAATCATGTGGGTGGATGCTGCTCACTTCATTGGCCTAGTGGCCGGCAAGGCGATCCCATCACCAGTGCCTTATGCAGATGTTGTCTCATTTACTACCCATAAAGTTTTGCGCGGACCGCGCGGTGGAATGATTCTCACTAAAGCCGAGCACGCAGCTGCAATTGATAAAGCAGTATTTCCGGGGATGCAAGGTGGTCCCATCATGAGCGCAGTGGCCGGCAAGGCAATCGCCCTCAAGGAAGCGGCAACCCCTGCCTATCAGGCATATGCCAAGAACGTTATTACAAATGCCCAAGCACTCTCTGATGCCTTAGTGGCAGAAGGAATGCGTTCGGTATCTGGTGGAACCCAAACTCACTTAGCTCTGATCGACATTCGCTCAACGGGAGTAAACGGAAAAATCGCGGATGAGCGTTGTGGCCTTTCTGGAATTACCTTAAACAAGAACTCGATTCCTTATGATCCAGAGAAGCCAGGCATCACATCAGGTATTCGCGTCGGAACGGCAGCGACTACGACGCAAGGGATGGGCGTAAGTGAAATGAAAGAGATCGGCTCACTAATTTCTCGTGCAATTCGCGATGGCGGAGATGAAAGCAAGGCATCTGCTATTCGCGGAGAAGTGCATGACCTCACTGCCAAATTCCCGGTCTATCCACATAATTAATCGCTAACTTCAGATGCGCGAATATTTATTAGCAATAACCCTCGCGGCGACGCTCTGCTTTCTGATCACGCCGATCGTGCGAATTATTGCCATGAAATCGGGGGCATATATCAATGTCCGCTCGCGCGATATGCATACCCACATCACTCCGCGCTGGGGTGGTTTGGCGATGTGGACCTCGATGTCTATTACTTTCTTGGTAGTCAGTCATCTTCCGCTCGTTAGTAAATCATTTGGACGTGAAGCAACTGGTATTTTCTTAGCGGGCACTTTCATCATGATCTTGGGCGCACTCGATGATCTCTACGACTTAGATTCCATCACCAAATTTGCAGGTCAAGCCCTGGCTGCGGGAATTCTCTTATTGCATGGCGTTCAAATTCTCTGGCTTCCGATCAATGGCATTTTCACGCTACCCCCAAATATCGGCCAACTCCTCACGGTTCTCTTCGTCATGGTGGTTATTAATGCAGTTAATTTTGTTGATGGGCTCGATGGATTAGCTACCGGAATTGTGGCAATTTGTGCGGCCGCATTTTTTGCCTTCTCTTACTTATTAGCCGTCGTCAATGGTTTTAACCGTGCCGGCGCTCCATCACTAATTACTGCAGTGGTGATAGGAATCTGTATTGGCTTCTTGCCGCACAACTATCATCCGGCTCGAATATTTATGGGCGACTCTGGCGCGATGTTGTTGGGACTTCTGCTCTCGGCTGCTGCCATAACTTTGACTGGACAGATCGATGCTAATTCGATTACTGAAAATGGGAGCGCCCCGCTGCTTCCCTTGCTGCTCCCATTTACGGTGTTGGCAATCCCACTCTTAGATTTAGGTATGGCGATCGTTCGCAGATTGCGGGCAGGTCGATCACCATTTGCAGCAGATCGTGAACATTTACATCACCGGTTGATAGAACTCGGAAATTCACATCGTCGCACTTCTTTGATTCTCTATTCCTGGACGGCAATGTTTGCCGTTCCCACTGTAATTGCAGCATTTGCTCCCTTATGGTTCGCATTTTTCTCGGGCGCCTTAATTTTTGGAGCTTCTTATATTTTGATCAGAAGTTCTCTCATAAATAATAAAGAGAAAAGAGCAGCCCTTGTTTAAATCTCTCGCACCTAATCCTGATCAACATGGCGCAGATTTGTGGAAAGGGGCCATAGCTCCGGCCTCAATTGTTGCGTTGCTGGGAGTTCTCGGGGGAGTAATCGCCAAAGGTAAATCTGGGTTCTGGGGCGCGCTACTTGCATGTGGGGTAGTAATTCTCTTTCTCTCAATCCATCTCTTGATCTCGCGGTTGACGGTGAATATGGATCCGATCGCAACTATGGCAATCGCCATGTTCTCCTACTTCACCAAAATATTGGTGATGGGAGCCTTCCTATTGGTGATCTCATCTCTGACCACGCAATCCACAGTCAATCGTCCGACTTTCGGGATCTGCGCACTGGCCATTACCTCAGCGTGGTTAGCTGGGGAGATCAGTGCATTTCGCAAGCTCCGTTTCCAGTTACCATTGCCCCCAGTTCAGAAGTAAAGGGAGGCACCAATGGCAACAGGTAATGAAGAGGGCGCGCTATGGTCGATCTTTGGATACCTCATCTCGGGCCTGCTGATCTGGGGTGGCATTGGCTGGGGTTTGGACCACTGGCTCCATAAGGGCTTCTTCTTGCCCACTGGCCTGATCCTCGGATGTGGCGCATCGATCTACCTCGTTTGGCTCCGCTTCGGGCGCGAATAGAGCGCTAAATCACCTCCTCGCCAGTTTTCCTTTTTACCCCCTCAACTATTAGGGTTCAACCGTCTTCCCAAGATTGAGTTTTAACTACTTTCAGGAGTGTGCGTGCGCTCGTTCTTTATCGCTAGCAGCCCAGGATTCGTCCCGCCTAGCACTAACGACTTCAATTTGCCGCCATCCATCGGGGATAGTCCATATTCCACAAAGCCAATTTTCTTAGTCTTCTTATCGGTCATTCTTATTTCCGCATTCTTCATCGCTGCATCACGTAAAGCAGCAGTTGTACCGGGCAAGCTCCAATTTGCTGGCGAATCTGTTTATGTCTTTGTTCGCAAGAGCATCGGCGAAGAGATTATCGGACATGAATTTATGCGCTTCGTGCCATTCCTCTTTACCCTCTTTACCTTTGTTATTACCAATAACGTCTTTGGAATTGTTCCCTTACTTCAATTCCCAGCAATGTCTCATGTGGCCTTTGCTTACGTACTTGCCATCTTCTCCTTCATCGTCTTCCACGCAGTAGGCATTAAGAAGCAAGGACTCATTAAGTATTTATCTGGCATTGCATTCATGCCTGGCGTCCCTAAATTTGTTTACATCCTTCTCACACCCATTGAGATCGCGACATTCTTCATCGTTCGCCCACTCACGCTCTCACTTCGTCTCTTTGCGAATATGTTTGCCGGCCACTTACTTCTCTTGGTCTTTATTTCTGGCGGCCATTACATGCTCACTAACGATCACTTGCTACTCAAGATCCTCTCCCCATTCTCATTTGCTATGGGAATCGGAATGTCCTTCTTTGAGTTCATGGTCCAATGCCTCCAGGCATACATCATCACTTTGTTGACGGCTCTCTTCATTGCAGGAGCGCTCGCCGACGAACACTAGATCTACCCGTTTTACCCAGCACTACCTGTTCTACCCACTGAACACCTATAGAAAGGCAACACAGATGACACACGGCACACTTAACCTGGTCGGTTATGGCCTATCTGCAATCGGACCTGCTATCGCAACCGGCATGATCTTCGCTGCTTACATCAGCGGCGTCGCTCGTCAGCCAGAAGCACGTAGCGTCCTACAACCAATCGCATTCCTTGGCTTCGCTTTGGCTGAAGCTTTGGCTCTCTTTGGTCTCGTTCTCGCTTTCGTTCTCAAGTAAACCGAACTTAATCCGAGTTATTCCAAACTAGAAGATAGAGGACAAACACAATGTTTGAGCTCCATACGCTTATCTCTGCAGCCACTAAAGCTGCTGAAGAGGCGCCGAATCCGCTGATTCCTAACACCACAGAGTTGATCGTCGGCACAATCGCCTTCGTACTTCTCTTCTTGGTTCTTCGCTCCAAAGTTGTGCCAATGTTTGAAAAAGCATTCACAGCTCGTACTGAAGCGATCCAAGGTGGAATGGAAAAAGCCGAACAGGCTCAGCGCGATGCAGAGCTAGCCCTTCACGAGTACACAGCACAACTTGCTGATGCTCGCGGTGAGGCGCAGAAGATCCGCGAAGATGCACGCGTTGAAGGCGTTGCCATCATCGAAGATTTCCGCACCAAAGCCCAAGAAGAAGCTAATCGCATTACGGTCCAAGCTGCTGCTTCTATTGAGGCAGAACGTCAGCAAGCAATTAAGGCACTTCGCACCGAGGTAGGCGCTTTGGCAACAGAGCTCGCTTCCAAGATTGTTGGAGAAGCGTTAGATGACCAGGTTCGACAATCACGCATTGTCGACCGCTTCTTAGATGATTTGGAGAAGAGCAACTAATGATTCTTTTGGGTGGTAGCAGTCGCCAATCTTTGGTGGCGCTTCGCGAAACTTTGGATAAGACCATCTCTGGTCTCTCATCCGAGGATTGCGCTGCCATCGCAAATGATCTATTTGTTGGCCTCACTGCAATTGATTCATCGGTCGGTCTACGCCGCGCGCTAACCGATCCTGCTCGAGATGCAGATTCAAAGTCCGCTTTGCTCTCTGATCTCTTCGGCTCAAAGATCGGCGCAAAGGCGCAATCACTTCTTGCAGCGACCGTTGCCCTTCGTTGGTCAACATCGCTACAAATGATCGATGCGATTGAGCAAATCGCAGTAGAGGCACAAGCATCTGCTGCAAATATCGCTGGGGATCTAGACCGCGTGCATAACGAGATCTTCTTCTTCAACCGCACTTTGGTGGAGAACCCAGATCTTCGTCAGGCATTTAATACTCGCGCAGATTCCACCGAACATAAGAACGAATTGCTTGCCACAATCTTCGCCAGCAAGTTCTCGCCATTTACCATCCGACTTCTCTCACATGCCTTCGCCGGACTTCGCGGACGCCATATCGAGCGCACAGTCGTTGCCTATTCCCACGCAGTCACCGAGCGCCTCAATCGAGTCAATGCTCATGTACGTACTGCCGTACCTCTCACTGATGCACAGAAGAGCAAGCTCACCGCTGCGCTCACTAAGCACATCGGTCAGCAGGTACACCTCAATGTTGAACTCGATCCAACCCTTCTCGGTGGAGTTTCCATCCGCTTTGAAGATGAAATCATCGATGGCTCAATCGTTAATCGTTTAGCAGAAGCGGGCAGAGCGCTCGCAGTTTAAGTTTCAGGTGCAATCACTGTGCACTTGATTTAGTTAGAAGGAGAGAAAGATGGCGGAACTCACGATCCGGCCCGAAGAGATTCGCGACGCGCTTACCAAGCATGTTGCTTCTTACAATCCGGGTGCAGCGGCTCGCGACGAGATCGGCACAGTTACTCAAGCTGGCGATGGAATCGCCCGTGTTGAAGGTCTACCTTCGACAATGACCAACGAACTTTTGAAGTTCGAAAACGGTACTTTGGGACTTGCGCTTAACCTCGACGTACGCGAAATCGGCGTAGTTATCTTGGGTGAGTTCACAGGAATTGAAGAAGGCACAACAGTCCGTCGCACTGGTGAAATTCTCTCCGTACCAGTTGGCGATGGCTTCCTTGGCCGCGTTGTTGATCCACTTGGTCGTCCCATCGACGGCAAGGGTGAGATCGTTGCTGAAGCGCAGCGCGCACTCGAACTACAGGCACCTTCTGTAGTTGAACGTCAGCCAGTGAAAGAGCCAATGCAGACTGGTATTAAGGCGATTGACTCAATGACAGCTATTGGTCGCGGACAGCGCCAGTTGATCATTGGTGACCGTCAGACTGGTAAGACTGCGATTGCAATCGACACCATCATTAACCAGAAAGAGAACTGGAAATCTGGCGATAAGAAGAAGCAAGTTAAATGTATTTATGTAGCTATTGGCCAAAAGGGTTCAACCATTGCATCTGTTAAGGGCGCCTTGGAAGAAGCTGGCGCAATGGAGTACACAACAATTGTGGCATCGCCTGCATCAGATCCAGCAGGCTTTAAGTACTTGGCTCCATACACCGGTTCTGCAATTGGTCAGCACTGGATGTACAAGGGCGAGCACGTCCTCATTATTTTTGATGATCTCTCCAAGCAAGCCGAGGCATATCGTTCCGTCTCATTGCTGCTTCGCCGTCCACCAGGTCGCGAAGCCTATCCAGGAGACGTTTTCTACTTGCACTCTCGTCTACTCGAGCGTTGCGCAAAGCTCTCCGATGAACTCGGTGGCGGTTCTATGACTGGCTTGCCAATCATCGAAACCAAGGGAAATGACGTTTCCGCATTCATTCCTACCAACGTAATTTCTATTACCGATGGTCAGTGCTTCCTTGAGACCGATCTCTTCAACGCAGGTGTTCGTCCAGCCATTAACGTAGGTATTTCAGTATCTCGCGTTGGTGGATCTGCACAGACAAAGGCGATCAAGAAGATTGCTGGTCGCTTGCGTCTTGACCTCGCTCAGTATCGCGAGCTTGAAGCATTCGCTGCTTTCGGTTCTGATCTTGATGCAGCATCAAAGCAACAACTCGAGCGCGGTGCTCGCATGGTTGAGCTTTTGAAGCAGGGTCAATACTCACCTTATTCAGTAGAGCGTATGGCTGCATCTATCTGGGCTGGTACCACCGGCAAGATGGACTCCATTCCGGTTGCTGATATCCGTCGCTTCGAGGCAGAATTCTTAGAATTCCTTGCAACAGAACGCAAGTCGATCTTGGATGTCATTGCCACAACTCGTGAATTGACCGACGACACTGTCGCAACTCTCGAAGAAGCAATCACAACATTTAAGGGCAAGTTTGTTCCGACTGCAGGTGCTAAGTAACTCATGGGCGCCCAACTTCGAATCTATCGCCGACGGATGCGCTCCGTTAAAGCGACCAAGAAGATCACGAGAGCGATGGAACTCATCTCCGCCTCTCGGATCGTCAAGGCGCAACAACGCGTAGCTGCCTCCTCGCCGTATTCGACTGAGTTGACCCGTGCTGTTACTGCAGTTGCATCATTCTCATCAACGCCTCATCCACTGACTTCTGCCGCCGAGAATCCTCGCCGCGCAGCAGTTCTCGTGATCTCAGCAGATCGCGGCATGGCCGGTGCGTATTCCAACGCAGCAATCAAGGAAGGCGATCTCTTGATCGCAGCTTTGAAAGAGCGTGGACTTGAGACAAGTGCATTCTTGGTCGGTCGCAAAGCGGTTAACTTCTATCGCTTCCGTAACCGCGCCATCGCAGGGTCATGGACAGGTTTTTCAGATAATCCAACATTTGACCATGCCAAGGAAGTTTCACAAGCTTTGATCGTTTCATTCCTGACCGATCACAGCGCCTCTACGACAACCGAAGCAGGCGAACTCTTGGGTGTCGATGAACTTCATATCGTTTATACCGAGTTCCACTCAATGATCACTCAAGTTCCAGTAGCTGCACAGATGTTGCCACTGCAAATTGATGCGTCAGCGCAAGAGAGCACCGGCTTAAAGCCCATGTATGAATTCGAACCAAATCCAGAGCAGGTATTAAATTCCTTACTACCTCGCTATGTAGAGGCTCGAGTTTTTAACGCGATGTTGCAATCAGCAGCTTCTGAGCATGCAGCTCGCCGTCGCGCAATGAAGTCAGCAACAGATAATGCGGACGAGCTAATTAAATCTTTGACCCGACTTGCGAACGCTGCACGTCAGGCCGAAATTACCCAAGAGATCAGTGAAATCGTTGGCGGCGCAGATGCGCTTGCCTCAGCTAGCGCAGGGAGCGAATGATGGCAGAGAAAAATAAGGGAACTGGCCGCGTTGCACGCGTTATCGGTCCAGTGGTGGATATTGAATTCCCCGCTGATTCGATGCCGGCGATCTTTAACGCACTTCACGTTGATGTAACACTCAGCGGAGATAAGCGCACCTTGACCCTGGAAGTTGCACAGCACATCGGCGATAACCTCGTCCGTGCTATTTCGATGCAACCAACAGATGGCATGGTCCGCGGTGCTGCCGTATCTGATACTGGCGCGCCAATCTCGGTACCTGTTGGCGATGTGACCAAGGGCCACGTGTTTAACACTCTTGGCGAGTCACTCGATGTTCCTACTTCATCACTCGACATTAAAGAGCGTTGGCCAATCCACCGCACCGCACCTGCATTCGATCAGCTCGAGTCAAAGACCGAGATGTTTGAAACTGGTATTAAGGTCATCGATCTGCTCACACCTTATGTAAAGGGTGGAAAGATCGGTCTCTTCGGCGGCGCCGGTGTAGGCAAGACCGTTCTTATTCAGGAGATGATTTATCGCGTAGCAGAAAACTTCGGTGGTGTATCTGTATTTGCCGGCGTTGGTGAGCGTACTCGTGAAGGTAACGATCTCTTCCTTGAAATGACAGAGACTGGCGTTATCAA
>CANFRP010000006.1 GCA_947449535.1 Actinomycetota bacterium
CCGCAATCTGGACATTTCTCTGCATAGAGATTTAGTTCAGAATTGCATTTAAAACACCATTTATTTTCCATGAGAGATCATGCTCCCGGAACATTCGACTTCTCGAGTTCAGACCAGCCCGCTTGGCTACTCCAAATGACTCCACCCAGCCAAATAATTACGACAAGAAAAAGCAAGAAACCATTGGGCGAACAGTTATCACCGTATCGAGAGCAATTTCCTGCATTGACCGTATTACTGGCAATTCCATAAATAAATGCTGCTAATGAAGTCGCGGAAAGTTGAATAAAGAGAAATCGCACGAAGGCACGAACAGCATGTGTTGTTCGATTGGATGCTCGAATATTTTCACGAATAAGAGCATTTAATTCATCTTCTTTACTTATTTGTGTATTCAAATCACCAGTCTCTTTTGCTGTTGATTTATTTGACCTTGAGGAGCTATTCGAAGGCGCTAGTGGAGGTGAATAAATTTCACTTCTACCGACCAGCCCGTACCCTTGTGAGGCGTCCACATCCATGGTTGCCGGATCTTGATGAACGAAAGAACTAGATCCACATTCGCCACAAAATTGGTCGTGAGCATTCAATTTTGTGTTGCATTTAAAGCACCATTTGTTAGCCATTCAAACTCCCCTTGCCTGAGATGGGTCAATAGTTACAGCAATCTCCCCCCATCCGAAAGGGAAATTGGTCAGACTTATGTTCAAGGGCGAGAAATGAAGGGCATTTGGCTCAAAGTTACCCAATTGTTATAGACCTGCGCATGGGGTGGATGGGCGTGGGGGTGACTTGAAATGACCAAGACGCTAAATTCGCCTTACCAAATCTGCGTGATCCTCGATTGATATTGATCAATCACGCGCGGACCCCTCGAAAGGTAAAAACTATATGAAGAAGTCTCTCAAGGTTGCCGTTGTAGCAGCTATTGCTGTTTCAGCATTGGCTCTCTCAGGCACATCTGCTTCATACGCAGCAGCTTCAAAGCGCGCTTGCGTAATCCTTCCAGATGCAGATTCAGGTACACGTTGGGTTCCAGGCGATCAGCCTGCACTTAACAAGATCCTCACAGCTGCTGGTTTCGTAACAGATATTCAGAACGCACAGAAGGACACAGCAAAGTTCGCAACAATCGCTGATCAACAACTCGCTAAGGGTTGCGGCGTAATGATCATTGTTGATCTTCAAGGTGCTGGTGCAGGCGTTGCTAAGAAGGCAAAGGCTCAAGGCATTCCAGTTATCGCTTATGACCGCCCAATCGCTGGCGCTTCATACTACGTTTCATTCGACAACACAGTTGTTGGACAACTCGAAGGTCAGACAGTTGTTGACGGCCTCAAGGCTGCTGGCAAGGATCCAAAGACAGCAAGCATTGTTTACTCATCAGGAGATCCTGCTGACGGCAACGCAAAGATGTTCCTTGATGGAGCACTTGCTGTTCTTAACAAGGCTGGCGCAAAGGCTGCCTTCACAATGAAGGGAACATGGGACGGCCCAACAGCTGGAACATACTTCGAGCAGGCATTCACAGCTCTTAAGGGCAAGATCGATGCAGTACTTGCACCTAACGACAACAATGCAGCTGCAATGATTACAATCCTTAACAAGAACAAGCAGAAGGCAGTTATCTCAGGTCAGGATGCTTCAGTAGCTGGTCTACAGAACGTTCTTCTTGGATACCAAGGCGCGACTGTTTACAAGCCATTCAAGGTCGAGGCAAAGGTAGCTGCTGATCTAGCAGTCAAGCTCCTTAAGGGTGAGAAGCCAGTAGCTCCAAAGAAGCTCGCTGACGGAACTCCTTTCTTCGCATCTGCACCAATCTTGGTGAAGGCTGCAAACGTTCAGCAAGTAGTTGCTGGCGGAGATGCAAAGGCATCAGACATCTGTACTGCAACTGTTAAGGCAGCTTGCACAAAGTACGGCGTCAAGTAATCCCATTTATTGAACTTAACGTTCGATAGATAGCAGTTTGTCGAGAACCTAGCGATTAAAACCGCTAGGTTCTCTTCATTAATAGCGGTAATTAACTCAGCGCAAAAAGCGCCAAGAAGCGTGATTATTGAAAAGAGAACACCATGTCATTTGATATTCCTGTAATTGAACTCAAAGGCGTAACAAAAAGCTTTGGTCCAGTTGACGTCCTTAAGGGAATCGATTTCTCTGCATATGCAGGTCAAGTCACCGCCCTTGTCGGAGATAACGGCGCAGGTAAGTCCACGCTGATCAAGGGTCTTGCGGGAGTTCAGCCATACGATGGCGGAGAAGTTCACTTTGCTGGCGGAATCGTCGAATTGAAGTCACCTTTAGACGCCGGTGAATTAGGTATTGAAGTTGTGTATCAGGATTTAGCACTCTGCGAAAACCTAGACATTGTTCAAAATATGTTTCTCGGCAAAGAAGAACTCAAAGCAGCCACTCTCAATGAGCCACACATGGAATTACAGGCAGTTCAAGCCCTCGAAAGTCTCTCTGTAAAGACTGTTAAATCAGTTCGCCAAAAGGTTTCTTCACTCTCTGGTGGACAGCGCCAGACAGTTGCTATTGCACGTTCGGTTTTGCGAGATGCAAAAGTTGTGATTTTGGATGAGCCAACAGCAGCACTTGGTGTTGCCCAGACCGAACAAGTGCTCAACCTCGTTACTCGCTTGGCCGATAAAGGAGTTGCAGTAATTATTATTAGTCACAACCTTGGCGATGTTTTTAAAGTCGCCCACCAAATTTCAGTTCTTTACCTAGGAAAAATGGTTGCCACTTTGAAAACTAAAGAAGTTACTTATGACGAAGTCGTCGCCTATATAACAGGCGCCAAAGGTCAGGAAGGTGCGAACTAATGTCTGACAAAGTCACCTCACTTGCAAGTGGTCACGAAGGCACTCTCTATGATCAAACTCATGCATACCTACAGCGCCTAAGGGGCGGGGAGATGGGTTCACTTCCTGCCATCTTCGGAATTCTCGTTCTCGCCGGTATCTTTGAAATCGCGAGCCCTTTCTTTATTACCAAGCTCAATTTTGCCAACCTCTTTGTGCAATCAGCAGAGCTAGCGATGCTTTCTGCTGCACTTGTCTTTGTGATTCTTCTTGGCGAAATCGACCTATCAGCTGGTGTTACTGCTGGTGTTGCTATGGCTGTCTTTATTGATCTTGTGAAGACCCAACATTGGAATTGGATTCCCGCACTTGGCGCGGGTTTCTTTGCCGGTATTGCAATTGGCGCAGTCATTGGATTCATGGTCGCCAAAATCGGCGTCCCCTCATTCGTGGTGACGTTGGCATTCTTCTTGGGCTTCCAAGGAATGCAGCTTGTTCTCTTGGGCGAGGGCGGCGTATACCGCGTTGAAACTCCAGCAATTTTGGCGATCATGAATAACAACTTGGCTGCCTGGGGTGGTTGGTTGATGCTGGTTATCGCACTCGCAGTTTCCTTTGTGATCTCACTCTTTGACCGCGCACGACGGGCATCCTACGGATTGGTGAATAAGCCATTCTCGATGGTGATCATCAAGTTGGCAGGCATGGCGGTCATCGGTGGAATCTCCATCTATTACCTCAACCTCAATCGCTCACAAGGATCTATTCCAATTAGTGGTGTTCCGATTGTTATTCCGATCAGTATTGCAATCTTATTTATCGGAACATTCGCTCTCGATCGCACTCGTTATGGTCGATATCTTTACGCTGTAGGTGGCAATCCAGAAGCTGCTCGACGTGCGGGAATTAAAGTTGTCGGGGTTCGAGTTATCGCCTTCATCATTTGTGCAGTTTTAGCAGTTGTATCTGGCGTATTCCATGCCAGCCGAATCGGCAGTGTTGATGGATCTGCAGGCCACACCATCGTGCTCTCTGGCGTTGCCGCTGCAGTCGTTGGTGGCGTTAGCCTCTTTGGTGGGCGAGGACGACTTGCACACGCTGCGATCGGCGCGATCGTTATCTCCATGATCGATAACGGACTTGGCCTCCTACAGATGCCAGCAGGAATTAACTTCCTAGTACAAGGTGGAGTATTGCTGCTTGCAGCAACCATCGATGCTCTTGCACGTCGCCGCGGTGGAGTTGTCTCTCGAAACTAATTGCAAGGTAGTAAGGAAATCGATCGCAATCCGTTATCTAGGGTGCGATCGATTTTTCTTTTAGTGAACGAATGTCGAATCTGAATGTTGCAAGCATATGTGGGACGGTGAGCGCCCAAACGATCGCGAGGAGCGACCACAGAGCGGTCTTGCTCAGTCCACCAGTGGTTGTTAGAGAAAGTATGAGACCAAGAACTACAGCGCCTACTAAAGAAGGTAGCCCTGGAATAATCGCGCGCATAACAGCCTGCTTGGGATTTCCTTCCTGCAGCGCCGATCGGGAAGAATCCAATAAGAGAGTTAGTCGCGCTGTGTGACGAGTTGCATGCCAGCAGCCGAAATAAACGGCAAAAGCAATTAGAGGTGGCGTTAAAAGTGCAAGCGCCAGAAGGAGCAACAAATCAATTCCTTCGGCAATCCGCTTCATCGCCAGAAAGATTACAACTGCTATTAAAGCTATCGCTATAACTGTCATTTTCAGTGAATGAGAGAAGCTTGCCGCCCAATCAATTAATTTGGGATTTATATCTTTAAGCGCGCTATTGCTCTTGGGGTGAAGTAATGGAAGGAGTACGGGGGTAAGCCCGGCAGCAAGCAGATAGAGCGGCCGCAATATGGATGGGATCTCTTTCTTCCCCGCTAAGTGATCAGATTCAGTGATGTAAGTGAGATCGCCAATACCAAAGTGAAAAGCGCTCATCCAGACGACAACTTCAAATCCCCATCTATTCCAATGCAAGATGCCTGCCAATGCAAGCAATGCAATGAGAGTGTAGATAACGACGAAGGTGGCAAAGCGTGCTGGATTACCTTTCGGAATTGAGATGAGATGGTCGATCGCCCCGTGCGGAATGCCAAGTGCCAGAGCGATAAAAGCGACGGTGAGCTGCCAAGTTAAATTGTTATCGGCAATAAATCCACGAAATATGGCGGATAGCGCGATTGCGACTAGAACGGCCAGCCGAGAAAATAATCGAATTCGCCCGTAGATAAGAATTGCGGTTTGATTCATAGTCCTATCCTAGACAAATTGGCTTTAGAGAGAAGAATATTGCCGTGATTCATTGGAGCTACATGGGGATGCTGGGCTTTACCATCGTTGGATCTTTCTGGCTGGAATTGGTTTTTAAAGTACGGGTACTTCGCCGGTTTCGCCGTTTGCTCAAGAGTTTGTTACCTGCGGCAATTCTCTTTCTTGGGTGGGATGCCTACGCAATCGCTCACAATCATTGGCACTTTGACTTCCATCAAATGCTGGGGATTATTGGACCATTTAACATTCCACTTGAAGAGTATCTATTCTTCATCATTATTCCTATCGCCTCAATCATGACTCTTGAAGGAGTTCGTAAAGTCCAATCTCATTGGAAGGTAGGTGACGAGGATGATCTATAGTGACATAACTATTGCTGCACTTATTTTCGCGGTATTCCTCGATCTCTATATCCTTAAAACTCAACTCTTAACAAAGATGGTCTTTTGGACTTCCTACGCAATCATCTTTCCGATGCAACTCATCACCAATTGGTGGCTTACTTCCAGAAATATTGTGATGTATGACCCCAAGGTCATTATTGGACGTCGGCTTGCTGGTGCGCCAATCGAGGATCTGCTCTTTGGATTTGCCTTGATTATTTCAGTGATGTCACTCTGGGTATTTAATGGGAAGCGTTCACATAAAAAGTAAAATTAATTATTGATAAAGGAATAGACCACAAGTGCGGCAGCGATAATTCCCACAGAAATCTTGACGTTCTTGCTCTCTAAAATCTTTTGAGTGCCTTTTATAAATGTTGCTGCAAGGAGCAAAAGGCCAGGAATAACGATGACCAAGCTATGTGTGATTACATTGGAATGTCCAGTCTGATAACGCATATTAATCAAGCCGAGTGCTACCAACAGATATCCGGTATAGCGAAGATTCGTCATATAACAATCCTATCTACCAACAGGAATATTCTTAGTAATTAAAAGCAGAGGGGGCGCCGAATAATCGACGCCCCCTCAACTTATTTACTTATTAGTGATCGTCCTTCATACCTTCTGCGATTGACTTCATACGAGCAATCTTGTAGATGGTTAGGCCGAATACGC
Source organism: Actinomycetota bacterium (assembly GCA_947449535.1). Classification (GTDB taxonomy): domain Bacteria; phylum Actinomycetota; class Actinomycetes; order Nanopelagicales; family Nanopelagicaceae; genus AAA044-D11. The sequence continues at coordinate 6,164 of CANFRP010000006.1, forward strand.
ACTTTGCAAGTACGTCTGCGATTGTGTATCCAATCTGGCGATCAGTGAAGAGCGTCGCCAACTGAGTAGGGCTTGGTTCTTTGATCAAGATTGGAAGGAGGTAGGAGATTGGGTAAACGCCCCATGTTGCGATCAAGAGAAGACGCAAGCGTCCTACAGTTGCTGCAACACCTTCTGGCTGGCGATCCAATGACTTACCAAGCTCTACGAACAATACGTAAAGAATGTAGAGGAATGGAATTGTTGAAAGGATGCCCCAAAGGACCTTTGTTCCGTTGTTTGTTGAAATCTCACCTGGGTAACCCAAGATAATCATTGCTGCAGATGCAGGAACAAGGCGCATCATCATTGACTTTGAAGCGGCCTTTGCAAGTGCAAGAACTGCTACAACTTCAACGAGAAGTAGTGGAACGGTAAGGATCCAGTCAACGTAGCGATATGCCTCGTTGAATGTTCCTTGTGCTGTTCCAGCCATGACAGTGCTATGGCCCATATCGCCTGGCTTTGTTGAATCGTTAAATGAATTGAAGATACGGAAATAGTGATATCCAGCAATGAATGTAACCATTGAAGACATAACTAGCGCTCCGCGGTACTTTGAAGCTACGCGTGACTGTGACACAAGTGTGAACACTGTGCAGGCAAGCATCGCAATCAGTCCGAAAGAGAAGATGTTATACAGCGAGCTAAATTGCGTTGCCGTAAGATCGATTTGCATTTATACCTCCGTGAGATTTCTGCTGACCCCGTTTAGAGCCAGAGACACAGAGGCGCATGACTCAAGGGGAGAGCACGCCGCTGTGATTGGGAATATCATCCCTTGATCGGTCATTTTTTTCAGCAAATTCGCAACAAATTTGCAGAATAAACTTTAAGTTTATTGAGCCCTTTTCGACCCCCTCGTGGCGGTCAGAATCACCCGGTCAAGCATTTTCTCCGTTAGCTTCCCGGTAAAAGTGTTCTGTTGGCTGGGATGATAGCTACTGACTATCACTACCTTCTTGCCCTCTGGCGAGAGCGCCGTGAACTTATGGCCATGGCCAAATTTGGGAACTGGATTGGGGATCTCAAAACCGAGAACTCGAAGCTGGGGAATGAGCGCAGTAAATGCAAAATTTCCAAGGACGATGATGGAGTTCATGGTTGGCAGTAACAGCTCTAATTCCCGGTGCATGAATGGCGCACACGTGGACTTCTCTTCATTGCTGGGCTTGTTATCTGGTGGTGCACATCGGACTGCGCAGAGGATGCGAGTATTAATTAATTCTTGGCCATCATTCTTACTTGTACTTGTGGGAATTTTTGCAAGTCCTGCTTTATGAAGCGCGCGATACAACCAATCCCCTGAACTATCGCCAGTAAAGATACGTCCAGTGCGATTAGCGCCATGTGCGCCCGGGGCTAATCCAATGATGACGATCTCTGCATCAGATGGGCCAAACCCTGGAATTGGCTTTCCCCAATATTTTTCATTCTCATAAGACTTACGTTTAGTGATCGCTACCTCTTCGCGCCACTCAACTAATCGCGGACAGAGCGTGCAGGCAACAACCGCTTTATCTAATTGAGCAAGGTTCTTAATCTTCTTCAATAGTTACTTCCGGCTCTGGCTCTGGCTCTGGCTCTGGCTCTGGCTCTGGCTCAGTTAATCGCCAAGCAATTCCATCGAGAATATCTGATTCAGAAGCGATGAATTCTGTTGCGCCAGTAGCCAACATGACTCGGGAGAGTACGAGAGCACCAGCGGCAATCACATCGACGCGACCCTCGTGCATGTAAGGAAGCGCAGCAATCTCTTCGCGTGACATTAAAGAGAAGCGCTGAGCAATCTCATGAACTTTATGTGCCGGGATTCGAGAGAGGTGAATCGCATGGCGGTCATAGCGATCAAGACCTAGGGCGGCTGCAGCAACTGTTGTGGCGGTACCAGCAACGGCAATAAGAGTCTTTGCCTCTGTGATCTGCACGCTCTTTGCGGCATCAGATATAGCATCATCGATATCCACTACTGCTTTTGCGACAGCAATTGCCCCTGGAGGTGATTTCTTAAAGTGGCGCTCAGAGATGCGAACACAGCCAATATTCACGCTCTTTGCTGATGTTACCGATTCTGCTCCGAGAACAAATTCCGTCGATCCCCCACCAATATCTACGACGACATAGGGCGGGGTCGCGTGCGTTAACTCTTTAGTGGCGCCCATATATGAAAGTGCAGCTTCTTCGGTACCGGGAATTACTTGTGGTTCAACTCCCAGGATCTCTCTAACGCCATCGATAAAAAGTGCACGATTAGATGCATCTCGGGTGGCACTTGTCGCGCAGAAACGAATCTTCTCTACGCCCTTTGAAGCGATGATCTCAGCAAATTTACGAGTTGCCGCCAGTGTGCGCTCGATCGCATCTGGATGAAATGCGCGCTTGGCATCTACGCCTTGACCTAGCCGCACAATCTCCATCTCGCGAACAATTTCCCGGAAATTATCACCGTCAATATCTGCAATTAAGAGTCGAATCGAATTTGTTCCACAATCTATCGCTGCTACACGCATTTACTTCGCCTCAGTATTTTCATTGTTGGTGCACGGATCTTTCAACCACCATTGTGGCAATGCCGATAGCGCTTCATCGCCAAAAGGATTAACGCCTTCTCCTGCGGCAAGTGAGTGCGCAACTAAGGAGTGCAGACATTTCACGCGAGTGGGCATACCTCCTGCTGTGATTCCTTTTACTTCTGGTACATCTATTCCAAGTGCGCTTCGTGCTGCTTCGTAATCATCGTGTGCCGCAGCGTAAGCGCCCGCCAATTCAGGATCTGTACTAAGTCGTGCCTCTTGCGCGGCCATCATTCCGGTCGTCTCTAAAGTGGAAATGCTGGCCGTTAATCGGGGGCAAGTGGCGTAATAGAAAGTGGGAAAGGGAGTTCCATCGGAGAGGCGAGGTGGGGTTTCGACAACTGCGGGATTGCCGCAAGGGCAACGATAAGCAATTGCATGGACATCTCGAGGAGTGCGACCGAGTTGTTGCTCGATTGCTAATAAATCCACTGGGGTTGGTTTTTCACTCACGTGCGTATCTTACGGATTAGCATTTGTAGAAGTAATTGATGCGACTAATCGGCCATACCAAGGAAGACCTGTTGGAATTTGATTTGATACGGGCGCAGCGGGTGCGCCTTTTTGATCCTCAGTTTTTCCAGTATTCAAAATAATGTATTGGCGCTCACCAGGAAAGACGAAGTGAAGGCGGGTACGGGCCTGAGATGCCACATATGCGGGATCGTTCCAGCGAGCAAGATCCTTCTTGGCTTCTTCTAATTGTGCGCCGGCATCATGTAATTGAGCCCGAAGAGCGTTGATTTGTGCGCGCTGAGTGAAATAGCGCTGCATCGGTGGTGCGAGTGTGATGGCGAGAATAAAGAGAACCGAAACAAAAACTAAGACTCGACCAGAAATCCCCCGACTCTGCAAAAGCGAGGCGAGGGATTTCTGGTCTGAAGCCATCTTGCTATTTATTAATTTCTAACTTATGCCTTGAATCGAGGGAATGCAGCGCGACCAGCGTAAAGCGCTGAATCAGCGAGCTCCTCTTCAATTCGTAGCAATTGGTTGTATTTGGCAACACGCTCTGAACGAGCAGGTGCACCAGTCTTGATCTGGCCGCACTCAAGTGCAACAGCGAGATCTGCGATTGTGGTGTCTTCTGTTTCACCAGAACGGTGCGACATCATTGAGCGATATCCGGCGCGATGAGCCATAGATACGGCATCGATTGTTTCGGTCAAAGTTCCGATCTGATTGACCTTTACGAGAAGTGCATTTGCAGTATCAGCAGCGATTCCCCGGGCTAGGCGCTCCGGATTTGTTACGAAGAGATCATCTCCGACAATCTGAATTTTAGAGCCAAGCTCGGATGTCATCTTTGCCCAACCAGCCCAATCTTCTTCATCTAGTGGATCTTCAATAGAAACGATTGGGTAGGAAGCAACAAGCTCTGCGTAATAAGCAATCATTTCATCGGAGGTCTTCTGCTTACCTTCAAATGCGTACTTACCCTTTTCGTGGAATTCTGTTGCAGCAACGTCCATTGCAAGAGCAATGTCCTTACCGGGCTTAAATCCAGCAGCTTCGACAGCTTCGAGAATCAAATCCAGCGCTGCACGATTAGATTCGAGATTCGGAGCAAATCCACCTTCATCACCAATTGATGTCGCAAGTCCGCGCTTCTTCAGTACTGACTTGAGCGAGTGGTAAATCTCTGCACCCCAGCGAAGTGATTCCTTAAATGATTCTGCGCCAATCGGAGCAACCATGAACTCTTGAATATCAACGTTTGTGTCAGCATGCGCACCACCGTTGAGGATGTTCATCATTGGTACTGGCAAAGTATGAGCAGTTGGTCCACCGATATAGCGGAAGAATGAGAGATCTGACGACTCAGCAGCAGCGCGAGCTACGGCAAGAGAGACGCCAAGAATTGCATTTGCACCGAGGCGTGACTTGTTCTTTGTGCCATCGAGATCGATCATCTCTTGGTCAACCAGACGCTGATCTTGGGCGTCATATCCTGACACTGCAGGTGCAATCTCATCGTTTACGAAATTAACTGCGTTTTCAACGCCCTTGCCAAGATAACGCTTGCCGCCATCACGAAGCTCTGCGGCTTCAAATGCACCAGTAGAGGCACCGGAAGGAACTGCAGCGCGAGAGCTGGAGCCATCTTCGAGAACTACTTCTACTTCAACGGTTGGGTTTCCACGAGAGTCAAGAATTTCGCGCGCGTGAACTGCTTCGATTAGTGCCACAAAGATCTCCTATTAATTCCAACAAAATAATCGCGGCCACTTTGCCGCAAAGTTATGACCTAATTCTATCGGTTGGATTGGGCTTCGAGATCGCGAATTGAGGCGATATAGCGCTTGCTAGCCCCGCGTAGCGCAGCTTCTGGATCGATCCCAGCCGAGATTGCCTGATCAATAATGCCAAGAAGTAGATCTCCGAGCTGATCTTCAGTAATTTTTGGATCAATCACAACCGAATGGTCTACTTCAATTTTATGGCCAAACTTTTCCGCCCGATAAATCATTTTAGAGATCAATGGAAGGGCTGGCTGTCCGAGTGGAACACCATCGGTTGCAGATGTGCGCCCCTTCTCCTCCGCTTTGATGGCTTCCCAATTTTCGAGCACTTGGGCACTTGAAGTCACCTTTGTGTCCCCGAAGACGTGGGGATGGCGGCGTACCAATTTCTCAGCAACAACAGTTGCGACATCCTCAACACTAAATGGATCGGTGGGATGTTCTTCCGCCATCCGCGCATGGAAGAAGACTTGAAGAAGTACATCACCAAGTTCTTCCCGCATCTCAGTGCGATCGCCCTTTTCGACGGCATCGATAAATTCGTATGACTCTTCCAATAAATATTTCAGGAGCGATTCATGTGTTTGCTCGGCATCCCATGGACACCCACCCGGAGATCGAAGAGTGTTCATTACCTCACGTAAGTGAAGAAGAGGAGATTGCTCCGACATAACTCTAAATTACTTAGTCTGAGCAGGTGTAGTGGCTACTGCGCTGTTGGGAGTTGGGGCTGTGATATTTGCATTTGCGGCATCCCATGTTCCGTAGCGAGGATTAATCACAACTTTATTTGCCTTAGTGAATTTGAGAACAAGAGCCTGAATTGCTTCGCCGTTGGTATTAGGAATTCCCATTGAATCAGCCAATTCGCCGATTTTCTTTGAGAGCAGCTGATCGCGAATAAATTGTGGGAATTGAACTGTAGTCACTTGGGCATTTACAAGAGCTGGTGGAAGTTTCGCTTCGCCGCCGATTTGATCAAGAATTGATTGACGCTCTTTTGCCTCTTCCGCGCCAGTCACGGTGACTTTCTTCTCTTTCGCGATTTGCTCAAGCACATAAGAGTAGAAATAGAATTTCAACATAGAGACGTTGAGTGCAGCGCCTGTTTCAAGATTATTAGAACTTGGGTTGGCGGCACGTTCTTTGAGAGTAAGAGTCACAGCATCCTGAACTGTCTTAAGGGAGATCGATTCCTTGCCAATTGTTGCGGCCGATTCTGCACCACATGAAGTAAGAGTGAGAGCTAGTGCAAGGGCAACGATTCCATTAATAATTTTTCTCATGGGCCAAGAATAGTTTGTAGTACCTCAATCGCCCAAACTAAGGCGGAGTTCTCGGGTTTTGTACTCTGCTCAACCACCCCCCAATTGGGATTAGGCGAAGTCGCAACAAGAATTGATTGAGTAGCAGCCTTAACGAGTGATCCGGGATACACGCGATTGAGGCGCATCACTTTTGAATCGGGAAGAGTGAGTGGGGCAAGTTTTAGGAATTTTCCTTGCAACACCACTTCCGTTAAACCAAATGATTTGGCGAGAGTTCGCAGGTGGGCTACTGACATTAAATTAGTCGCCGCTTCCGGGAGTTCTCCAAAGCGGTCCACCAGCTCTGCCCGGATTTCGGCAAGGGTTTGGTCATCATGAGCATCGGCCATGCGTCGATAAATATCTAGCCGCAGGCGCTCAGAAGGTAGGTACTCCACTGGTAAGTGAGCAGTCACTGGCAGCTCAACTTTGCACTCCTTAATTTTTGGAGTCTCTTCGATATATCCAGTTTTGTAATCCTCAACTGCCTCACCGACCATGCGCATGTAAAGATCAAAACCCACTTCAGCGATATGCCCTGATTGTTCGCCACCCAAGAGATTTCCGGCACCGCGGATCTCCAAATCCTTCATAGCAACCTGCATTCCCGATCCCAGATCAGTGTTGGTTGCAATGGTTGCCAGCCGATCATGCGCAACTTCAGTCAACGGCTTATCTGGTGAGTAGAGGAAGTAGGCATATGCACGTTCGCGGCTACGCCCTACCCGGCCACGTAATTGGTGGAGCTGAGAGAGACCAAAATTCTCGGCGCGATCAACAATCAAGGTATTTGCATTGGGGATATCAATTCCACTTTCGACAATTGTTGTGCAGACTAAAATATCGAAATCGCGCTCCCAGAACCCAAGAATTACATCTTCTAATTCGCGCTCACCCATTTGGCCATGTGCAATTCGAATCCGTGCTTCTGGGACCAATTTCTTTAAGCGAATAACTGCATCATCAATACTGTCGACGCGATTGTGAATGTAGAAAATCTGGCCATCGCGCAGGAGCTCGCGGTGAATAGCTGCAGTCACTTGACGATCGTCATACGGACCAACATATGTCAGCACTGGATGACGCTCCTCCGGAGGGGTCGTAATATTCGACATTTCGCGGATGCCGGTGATAGCCATTTCGAGTGTGCGCGGAATTGGAGTGGCGGACATCGAGAGCACATCGACATTAGTGCGGGTTTTCTTTAGCTCTTCTTTATGTTCGACACCAAAGCGTTGTTCTTCATCGACAATAACCAGGCCAAGGTCCTTAAATTGCACATCTTTTGAGAGAAGCCGATGGGTACCAATTACTACATCGAGTGAACCATCACTAATCCCTTCGAGAATTGCCTTGCCTTCTTTTGCAGAATTAAATCGAGAGAGGCCCGCGACTTTGATCGGAAACCCTGAGTAACGACTATTAAATGTGGTGAGATGCTGTTGAACTAATAAGGTCGTAGGCACGAGTACTGCGACTTGCTTGCCATCTTGCACGGCTTTAAATGCGGCGCGGATCGCAATCTCTGTTTTGCCATATCCCACATCCCCGCAGACGATGCGGTCCATTGGATGTGACTGCTCCATGTCGCGCTTTACTTCATCGATAGTGGCTTGCTGATCAATTGTTTCCACGTATGGAAATGCAGCTTCAAGTTCTCGCTGCCAAGCCGTATCGGGTGAGAAGGCAAAGCCAGGTGCACTCATTCGGGCGGCATAGAGCTGAATCAATTCAGCTGCAATCTGCTTGACTGCCTTGCGAGCACGTCGTTTGGCGTTCTGCCAATCAGCGCCACCAATTCGGTGCACGGCTGGTGCTTCACCACCAACATATTTAGTGACTTGCTCCAAAGTATCGGTCGGAACAAATAATCGATCAGCCGGTTGTCCGCGCTTTGAGGATGCATATTCAATGACTAAGTATTCGCGAGCAACACCGGCGACTGTGCGTGCCACTAATTCGAGGTAGCGACCCACTCCGTGTTGTTCGTGCACCACATAATCTCCTGGTGCAAGTTCTAGTGGATCAATGGCCTTCTTCCGGCGAGAAGGCATCCGGCCTTGCTCTTTACCGCTTGATCTTTGGCCCGAGATATCTCGCTCAGTAATAAGAACGACTTTGGAGGAATCGCAGAGATAGCCATGCGCAATTCCGGAGCGGACTAAGGAAATTCCAGCAATCTCGGCCTCTCGAAATAAGTCTTGATACCGCTCGAGCAATCCCGGTCCACCGGCAGAAAAAGTAACTTCATAACCCAATGACCGCCAGTTCTTAATATCTCCTAGAGCGCTCTCGATCTTTCCGCTATAAACGGGAATTGAAGAGAGTTGATCAATAACTATCGCGCTTTCATCTACATCACTTTCGGATTTATAGAGATCAAATGAAGATGTAGGAATATTAAGTAATGACGCTTTAGCTCGGATTTCATCCAGCGAGTAATACCCGCTAGAACGGATTTCACTATCGATATTAATTGGCGCGCTAGCACCAAGTGCAGCATTTGACCACGACGCTTCAAGAAACTCCATATTTGTCGATACCAGATCTAGGGCACGTGATCGAATACGAGGCGCATCCACAAATGCCAAGGCAAAGTTTTCTGGAAGAAAATGGAGCAGGGATTTCATTTCTGGCTTGAGCAGCGATGAAAGTGATTCCATTCCTTCAACGCTAATTCCCTGCGCGATCTTTGAGCAGATCTCATTGAGAGATGGGAATTCTGCTGCAACATATGCAGCTTTCTTTGCCACCGCTTCGTTGATGAGCAATTCTCGGCAAGGATAAATTGTAATTTCAGAATCAATTTGGGTGAGAGTCCGTTGATCAGCGACAGTGAAATAGCCGATCTCATCAATTTCATCTCCGAAGAAATCAATTCGAATCGGATGTTCCTGATCTGCAGGAAAGAGATCCACAATTCCGCCGCGAACAGCAAAGTCGCCGCGCTTTTCAACCAAGTCGGTACGGGTATAACCAAAATAGGAAAGTTGTTGGAGAAGTGTTTTCATCTCTAATGATTTCTTATTTGATAAAGTAATTAATTCTTCATCGAGTAAATCAGCGATGATAGGTTGGAGTAATCCACGCGCAGAGGTCACAACTATTCTTGGGTGCTTATTCCCACTTAGCTGATGTAACGCCTTAAATCGCGCAGTAATAGTGTCACTCTTGGGACTTAACTTTTCGTGTGGCAGCGTCTCCCATGGTGGAAATTCAATGACGTTGGCTGCGCCTATATATGCACGAAGTTCATCAGCAAGATCTTCGGCACGGCGAGAGGATGCAGTGACCACAAGCAATGGTGAGCTTTGAGAATGCTTGGCCAAGAGCAGGCTCTGAGCAGATGGGATCGAAATGACTTCTGATCCATTTTCTATTTCTGGAATCTCAATCCGTGAGAAGGCAGCAAGTAATGACATCGCTATTTGCCCTCCCATCAACGCCGAAAGGCCCACATCCGAAAAGGATGGGGGCTTATGAAACTAGGAGAAGTCTAACCAGCAAGATTGTGGGTTCGAACCTATGAATAGGTCTGCAATGATTAGCCAGTGAACTCGCCATCTGGAATCCCTAGCGCCGATAACACAGGCCTGCGCAGCGATGTTCGTCGTCTGGGAGATCTCCTCGGAGATAGTTTGGTACGCCAAGAGGGCCCACAGCTTCTGGAATTGGTCGAGAGAGTACGTAAAGCAGTCCGCGATGGTGGCGGCGAAGATATTCTCGAAAAAGTGAGTGTTGATGAATCCATTCAATTAGTGCGCGCTTTTTCTACATATTTCAATCTTGCAAATGTTGCAGAACAAGTTCATCGCGCCCGTGTTCTTTCGGAAGACCGAGCCGCTGGTGGATCATGGCTGTCTCGCGCTGTTGATCACATTATTGAAGTTCAAAGTGAGACCAATGAATTTAGTAATGAAGATATCCAGAATTGGATCAACGATTTTTCGGTTCGCCCAGTTTTTACGGCTCACCCGACCGAAGCTGCGCGACGATCAATTCTCTCCAAGATGGCAACAATCGCCGAACTCCTAGATGACCCTGCTACCGATACGCGTGAGCGTCGATTGGCAGAAGCAGTTGATCTCTTATGGCAGACAGATGAGCTTCGCCTGGGACGGCCAGAACCACTAGATGAAGCAGCTAACGCGCTCTTTTATCTGGATGAACTATTCCGTCTTACCATTCCTGAAGTGCTAGATGATTTCGCTCATGAATTAAAGCGCGTAGGAGTCACTGTTAGTCCGACATCGCGTCCATTGTCATTCGGAACGTGGATTGGTGGGGATCGCGATGGCAATCCACACATCACTCCAGAAGTTACTAAGGAAGCAATCGTTCTTCAGATCGGGCACTTTATTCGTGCCATGTTGGGATCGCTCGATCTTTTGCGCCAAGCACTTTCTGTCTCTACCCGCATTGCGGGTGCATCTGCCGCCCTGGAAGATTCAGTAGAGCGAGATCTCTCCCTCCTTCCAGAGATTGAAGAGCGCTTTCGTCGTATTAACGTTGAAGAGCCTTACCGACTCAAGGCCACAGCAATTCGCCATCGTTTAATTTTGACGCAACGCCGCCATTCAGCTGGCGCACCACACGTTGCCGGCCGAGATTACGAGAACACGGTTGAGCTCCTTGCAGATCTCATGCTGATGCGCGATTCCCTCCTTGAACATAAAGGTGAGCTAATTGCTCATGGATTGCTTGAGCGAGTTATCCGTACCGTCTCTAGCTTTGGCCTTACCCACGCGACAATGGATGTTCGTGAGCACTCCGATGCGCACCATCATGCGCTCTCACAAATATTTGGTGCGGAATATAACGATAAATCCAGCAAGCTTCGCTCAGAACTGAAGAGTGCAGATATTGCCTCTGATCTCTCAGGTATGGATGAACTTGCGAAGAAGACGCTTAATACCTTTGTAGCAATCCGCGAACTCATTGAAAAATTTGGACCAGAGGTAATCGAGACTTACATCATTTCAATGACCAAGGGACATGAAGATGTCTTGGCGCCAGTTGTTTTAGCAAAGATTGCTGGACTTGTTTCACTTCACGGTGCTAATAAATTTGCTCATGTGGGATTCGCTCCCCTGCTCGAGACTGTCGCTGAGCTCCAAGCAGCAGACACTATTCTCGATAATCTTCTATCAAACCCGGACTATCGCGCGCTTGTTGCAATGCGCGGTGATATTCAGGAAGTAATGCTCGGCTATTCGGATTCCAATAAAGATGCAGGTATCGCCACATCCCAATGGGAGATCCACAAAGCCCAACGCAAGCTTCGTGATATAGCTTTGAAGCATGGCGTCACATTGCGCCTCTTCCATGGTCGTGGTGGCTCTGTTGGTCGCGGTGGCGGCCCTACCTACGATGCCTTGATTGCTCTTCCTTGGGGTTCAATCGATGGCCAAATCAAGATGACAGAGCAAGGCGAAGTTATCTCGGATAAGTATTCACTTCCATCACTTGCCCGCGAGAATGTGGAACTCACATTGGCTGCAGCGCTTGAAGCTACTGTTCTTAATCGTGCGCCTCGTCAATCAGCAGAATCACTTGCTGCCTGGTCGGCATCAATGGACACCATTAGTGAGAATTCTTTTAAGCGCTATCGCGCACTAGTCGATCATCCAGATCTTCCTGCATATTTTTACGCTTCGACTCCTGTCGAACAGCTCGGCGATCTTTTCTTAGGTTCTCGTCCATCACGTCGCCCTGATGCATCTGGCGGCTTAGGCTCACTTCGCGCCATTCCTTGGGTATTTGGTTGGACTCAATCGCGTCAGATTGTTCCTGGATGGTTTGGAGTCGGCTCCGGTCTAAAAGCTGCACGTGAATCAGGCAAAGAAGCAGATCTTCACGAAATGCTTACGCATTGGCACTTCTTCCGCACATTTATCTCTAATGTTGAAATGACACTTGCAAAGACCGATCTCGCAATGGCCCGCAAATACGTCAACAAACTTGTTGCTCCGGAGTTACATCATTTCCTAGATTCCATCGAAGAAGAGTTCGAGCTCACTAAAAAAGAGATTTTGATCCTTACTGACAAGAGTGAGCTACTTGGTGACCAAGAGATTTTGGCTCGCACCCTTCAAGTTCGCGATGCTTATCTTTCGCCGCTTCACTTGCTTCAAATTACTTTGCTCTCACATGTTCGCGAAAACGCGGACACCCCAGAGAAAGTTGATCCACTGACTCGTCGCGCTCTTCTATTAACAATTAATGGAGTAGCCGCCGGACTTCGTAATACTGGCTGATTTAGCGGTTATTAGTTCTTGCTTTTGCTGGAACTAAAGAGATAGATCCAACAGTTCCGTTATATCCGGCATCAGTTGGCGTAAATGTTGCGACAATGCTTACTGCGGAGTGGGTAGCAGGTCTCCATGGACACACTGCCGTATAGGAATTACCAGCGTTCACAACTTTCCCCTTGCAGCCAGGAATCGCTTTGCCCTTAATCGAAAATGTAACTTTGCCAGCAACAGTGCCGGTCGAAGCAGTTAAGTTATTGACAGTTCGATATACCGGAAGCGAACTAGCAGGTGTAAATGTCAGAACAACACTAGGAGAGATAATCACAGATGTTGCGGCAGAAGTGGCTGTGAATGTTCCGCTGGAGTTCGTTGCCGAAACTGTTGCCTTTAAGTAATAGCCGACATCTCCAGAGACGGTTTGATAAGTCTGCCCAGTTGCTCCTGCAATATCTGTATAAGTTCCATTAGAAGTAGCTGAACGAGACCATTGGTAGGTATATGAGGTTGGAGTATTTAACCAAGTGCCGGTTGTTGAAGTCTCGCTGGTAGTAACAATTTGAGAGCCGGTAATCGAAGGAATTACGGTGTTATAGGGACCAGCTGCAAGTGAGTAATCGCTAGCGCCCCAACGATAATTTTGATTGATTTCTGCAGCACTCAACGAACGGTTATACATCCTAAATTTCGTGAGCACTCCTGTTATACCGAGGTTGCCGGTGGCCCGTCGATCCCCAAGATCCAGATAATGGCTTGGATTATTTGTGTGATACACGGTTGTTCCCGTTGCAGTTGCGACGGCAACACCGTCCCAATAAACAACTGCCGTTCCGCTTGTAGTTGCACTAGACCCATTCATATTATTGGGGTTCACAACTGTGAATGCGAGTTGATGCCAACTTCCATTTGTAGCGGTGTAACTCAAATTTGTGATGTCTTGAGCTCCGGCTCCAGTAAGGAATAAATCTGGATGCCCTAGATGTAATCCGAAGTGAAAATCAGATGATCCAGAACCATTGAACCATCGAGTTGCTACAATGTTCCACCCTGAAGTATTAACAGTATTGAATTTAACCCACGTCTCAACAGTCATATCTCCTGTGGGATTTATTGAATCTCCGCTCGATCCATTACCAAAAGTCGCATAGATGGGAGCGATCGAGTCGTTAAACGTTACCCAGTGGTTCGCAGAATCATATTGACCTACCGATTGAAGTGTTGCATTTGGAGTTGTTCCATCTTGAGCAAGCCATGTTGTTCCTGAAAAACTTGAGTTTGAAGCTGAGTCCAAAGAAATTGTAAGTCCAGAGGTTATCGAAGGAGATGCGACAGCGGCGGGCAAAATGGAAATGGCAGAAATCAAGATAATCGCAGACGCGAATCCCAATAACCTACCCATCTACTTATTAAATTCTTGTTGAGCTGTCTCAAGTCCTTTTTCAATAAGGCGTTCGACAGCGAGTGCGCCACGAGCGACTAAATCTTCAACTGCCTTTCGCTCCGTAGAAGAAAATGGCTTTAATACGTAGTCAGCAGGATCTTGTGGTCCATCCGGGCGACCAATTCCCATTCGCACACGATAGTAATCAGGTGTTGTGAAATGTTGGGTGATTGATTTCAAACCATTATGGCCATTATCGCCACCGCCTAGTTTCATGCGAATGGTGTTGAAGGGAATATCTAATTCATCATGGATGACGATCAAATGATCGGGAGCTACTTTAAAGAAATCAGCTAGCGCTTTTGTGGGTTGGCCAGATTCGTTCATATAGCCAAGTGACTTCGCTAATGTGACAGCGTTTGCGGCAACACGAATGTTTGCAATTTCAGTGCGCGATTTATCTTTAGAAAATGATGAATTACTGGCCAGATAGTTAATTACCATCTGGCCAATATTGTGACGAGTTGTGGCGTACTGGTCCCCGGGATTACCGAGGCCAAGTACTAGCCAACGTTCATCAGACATGATCTGACTTTACGCTAGCGAATTATTCTTTAGGTGCTTCTGCTGCTGGTGCCGCTGCGGCATCGGCTGCTGGAGCTGCTGTCTCTTCTGCTACTGCAGCTGAACGCTCAGAGAGGTGAACGACAGTCATCATTGGATCTGAAATCAATACAACGCCTGCAGGAAGATTTACATCCTTAGCATAGAGAGATTTTCCAGCGGCCAAGCCTGTGATATCGAGCTCGATGAAAGCAGGAATAGAAGTTGCTTCAACTTCAACTTCGATGGTGTTGGAGTTGTGCTCAAGAATTCCATCACGATCGTATTCACCAGAAGTGTGGATAGGAACTTCAACAATAACCTTCTCGCCACGACGTACTAGTACTAGGTCGATGTGGGCAAGAACGCCAGTAAGTGGATTACGTGTTACTGACTTAGGAAGTGTGAGTTCAGTCTTTCCATCTACAACGATGTCGAGAAGTACGTTTGAAGTTTTAAGCGCTGCACCAAGTTCGCGCAATGGAAGTGCGACGTGCTGTGGAGCAGAGCCGTGGCCGTAGATAACTCCTGGAACAAGTCCTGCGCGACGATCGCGACGTGATGCACCTTTACCGAATTCGGTACGTGCTGTTCCGTTGATGGTGATTTCAGCCATTTGCTAACTCCTCAGTTAAAAGATACTTAACGTCCCAGGAGAGCTACCCGTCGATTACGGGTTATTGAAACCCCTCGCCGGAACGAAGGCCAAGATTAACGGGAGGTTGGGCCAAAGGCCAAATCGGCCTTTTATTCACCTTCCGTGAAGAAAATACGCTCAAGAAATGCATCGATAAGCAGAGCCCAATTCTCCTCATTCATATGGGTGGGAGTGATGTCATCGACGATCTTGCCCATTGTGTAGGCCTGAACCATGACAGCGATTACGCGAGGCTGAAAATCTTTATTACCCCAGCCACGTTCTTGAGATTCACGGAATAGATCAGCAAGAGCTTCAGTGAGTCGCTCTTGTTCGACGCCAAGGGCAAGTTGCATGCGCGGTGATCTAATTGCTGCCGCCATTGAAACCAGGCGCTCATAACGTCCTTCTTTCATCTCCTCTGATTGGGTACGTCGGGTAACCATTTTGAGACCTTCGAATAGCTCGGTCTTTGTTCTGGCAGTACGAAGAACTTGGCTGAGAGATGCGATTGATGCATCCACATATCGCGCAAAGCGGACGATGAGGGCTTGTTCAATGAGTTCAGAGAAATCGGCGTAATGGTGATAGAGCGATCCTTTGGAAATTCCAGACATTTCTAAGACTTCTTCGCTATTTATTTCAGCAGGAAGCTTTGAATTGAGAAGATAAACCACCGTATCCAAAAGCGTTTGCTTTGTTGGGTGAAGGGAAGACATTTTTTAACTCTTAACTGTGGCCATCAAAGAGGCTAGTGACTGATCCATCTTCAAAGACTTCACGGATTGCGCGAGCCAGAAGTGGTGCAATGGAGAGAACTGTCAATCCATCAAAGCGAGATTCTTCTGGAATAGGCAATGTATCAGTCACAACGACTTCTGCAACTTGAGATGACTTCAATCGCTCCACTGCAGGTCCAGAGAGTACGGCGTGGGTGGCGGCGATAATAACTTCCTTAGCGCCGGCTTCATGAAGCGCGGTAACTGCTTTGGTGATTGTGCCTGCGGTATCGATCATGTCATCGATCACCACGCACGTGCGCCCCTTCACATCACCGACGACGCGGCCAGTGATGGACTCGTTTGGAATCAATGGATCGCGGGTCTTATGGATAAAGGCGATCGGGCATCCACCGAGTAGATCTGACCAACGCTCAGCAACTCGAACGCGACCTGAATCCGGGGAAACGATGGTGAGATTGTTGCGATCAACTTTGCTACCAACATAATTCGTAAGAAGTGGAAGCGCGAAAAGGTGATCTACCGGACCATCAAAGAAACCTTGAATCTGGGCAGTGTGTAGATCTACGACCATCAAGCGATCTGCGCCAGCTGTTTTAAAGAGATCAGCCATTAATCTGGCAGAGATTGGCTCGCGACCGCGATGCTTCTTATCTTGACGCGCATATCCATAAAACGGTGCCACAACAGTGATTCGCTTTGCGGAAGCGCGCTTGAGCGCATCGACCATGATGAGTTGTTCCATGATCTGCTTATTGACTGGGGCCGCGTGGGATTGAAGTACGAATGCATCGCTGCCACGAACTGATTCTTCGAAGCGAACAAATATTTCACCATTAGCAAAGTCATAGGCAGATGTTGGAGTCAGCGGAATGCCGAGTTCGGCTGCCACGCCCTCTGCAAGCTCTGGGTATCCACGACCAGTAAATAGGCGCAACCGCTTTTCGGATGAGAGTCGAAGTTCGCTCATATCTGTGCTCCTTTTAGTTCAGTGCTCATTCGGTTGCCCCTGCTTTTTTGGCCGCTTGCGCAGATTTCGTTGCCGATCTCTTGCGAAGAACCCATCCCAAAATATTTTTTTGCTTAGCTCGCGCTACGCCGATTGCACCTGCGGGCACATCTTCGGTAATCACTGAGCCGGCGGCCGTATATGCGCCATCTCCCACAGTGACTGGAGCGACCAACATAGTGTCGCTACCAATTCGGACTTCGTCTCCGATAATCGTTTTATGTTTCTCGACGCCATCATAATTAACAAAGATGGTGGCAGCGCCAATATTGGTGCCGGAGCCGATCGTGGCATCTCCCACATATGAGAGGTGAGGGACTTTGGAACCTTCCCCGATCGAGGAATTCTTAACTTCTACATATGCCCCCACTTTGGCTTTTGCCGCCAAATGGCTACCGGCGCGAAGGAATGAGAATGGTCCGACTGTTGCCTGCGGCCCTATAACACTTCCGGTGCAATGGGATTCAATAATTGAGGCGCCTTCGCCAACTTGTACTGAGTCGAGTGTTGTGCGCGGCCCAATGATCGCACCGGTCGCAACTGATGTTGTGCCACTCAACCAAGAACCTGGATAAATAGTGACATCAGATGCAAGCGTGACGGTGACATCAATCCAGGTAGAGGCTGGATCAATGATCGCTACGCCTGCCTTCATATGTTCCAGATTAATTCGCTCACGCATGTAGTTGGCACACTCAGCCAATTGGGCACGATCGTTGATGCCAAGTGTTTCAGTGAAATCAAAAGAGAGAATTGCAGAAGCTTTATTGGAGCTCGCCTTAATCAGAGCGATGACATCAGTGAGATAAAGCTCGCCTTGTGAATTTTTGTTGGTGAGTTTTGCAACTGCTGAAGTTAGTGCCGCAATATCGAAAAGGTAGACGCCGGTGTTAATTTCATCAACCGATTTCTCATCATCGGTAGCGTCACGCTCTTCCACGATTCGAGCAATCGATCCCGTCTCATCACGAATGATGCGACCATACCCGGATGGATCAGGGAGGGAAGCGGTCATTACAGATGCTTCATTTCCCATTTCGATATGAGCTTCTAAAAATTCGGTGAGGGTCAGCGGATTAAGAAGTGGTGTGTCACCAGCGACGACGAGAACATTGCCAGATGCTTTGAGACCTGCGAGCGCCAATTGAACTGCATGCCCTGTGCCATTCCGTTCTGATTGAAAGACAGTAATTGCATTGGGGGAAATTTCTTTGACGTGGGATTCAACGGCTTCGCGCGATGCTCCGACAACTACGCGCAATTCCTTCGGTGAGAGTGGCTTTAGCGCCTCGAGAACGTGTCCAATAATTGTGCGGCCCGCAATAGTGTGAAGAACTTTGGCCGTGCCAGATTTCATTCGTGTGCCCTCGCCAGCAGCGAGCACGATCGCTGTTTCTAGCTTGTGGGACAACACCGCTCCTGACTTCTCGTCTTGCGCCTGGTAGATCGAATTCTATCGGGCACTTTAATAGGGGGAACTGGTGGAGCTTGGCTCCGCCACCAGGTATCGATCCTGGACCCTGGGCTTCAAAGGCCCATGTGCTAGCCACTACACAATGGCGGAACCTGAATTGTCCTGCATGAGCGGGAGTTCTGCCAAATGCAGGGTGAATAGGCAGATCTAAAGAGTCGAAATAACTCGAGCTCCAGGGACGGGGCCGGTAGCCCTTGCGATATCGCCCACAACTCCACTGGCAGAGAGGGCAACGGTGAGATCCAATGCTTTCTCCTCACTCTCCACTAAGAATGCAACAGATGGGCCGGAGCCGGAAACGATTGCACCTAAAGCGCCATAATCCTGACCAACATCGAGTACTAATCGAAGTGCCGGTCGCAACGAACATGCCGCGGATTGAAGATCATTGGACATCGCATTTCCTAGTGCAATCGGATCACCCGCACGAATCGCTTGCATCATTGCATCACTTACTTGAGGTCGTGCAATATCTAACCCATCACGGAGTCGATCGCACTCGGCATAAACAGAAGGTGTAGAAAGTCCTTGATTCGAAATTGCAATTACCCAGAAATAACTTCCACGACTTAGTGCCGGCGTAATCTCATCACCGCGGCCACGGCCAATAGCAATACCACCGCAAATTCCAAAAGGAACGTCGCTTCCGAGTTCTGCGCCAATTCGCTCTAATTCATCTCGAGAGAGTCCAAGTTCGAAGAGTGAGTCAATGCCGACAATAACTCCCGCGGCATCTGCGCTTCCACCTGCCATTCCTCCCGCTACTGGAATCTCTTTTTTGAGATGGATGGCGATATCTGGCGTAATGTCGAAACGCTCAACAAAAATCTGTGCCGCTCTAAAAGCTAAATTGGATTCGTCAGTCGGCACCCCATGGGATGTTGCGCCAGAGACGGTAAGTGTGATTCCACTTCCGGTGGTGCCCACTTTCACAGTGACATCATCAAATAACGAGATTGCTTGGAAGACGGTAGTGACTTCATGGAATCCATCTTGGCCAAGTGGCCCCACGGATAATTGGAGGTTGATTTTCGCAGGTACGCGAACAATGACTCCGTTGTATCTCATAGCGCTAGCCTATTGAAAATTACGGGAGTTGCTGGGCGATTGAAATAAAAGCTGGCAAGAGAAGTGACTCACCGCGAAGAGTCGGATCGATTCCCGCCCTTTCGATCGCTTGCGAAGCACTGGCGCTGCTTCCAAAAATCTCGGATAGCGCGGCGCGTAGCATTTTTCTGCGCTGGGCAAATGCAGCATCAATAATGCGGAATGTCGTGCGGCGAAGCGCCTCATCCCCCGCAGGTAAATGACGTACAAATTTCACCAGTGATGAATCGACATTAGGCACTGGCCAGAAGATGGAGCGACCCACATTTCCAGCTGATGACATATCTGCCCACCAGGTGGATTTAACAGATGGCGAGCCATAATTCTTAGATCCAGGAAGTGCGACTAATCGATCCGCAACTTCGCTTTGGACCATCACCACGCCTTGGCGCAAAGAGGGAAAGAGCTCGAGAAAGCGAAGAAGCACTGGTACGGAGACGTTGTATGGAAGGTTAGCCACAAGGACTGTGGGGTCGATCGGAAGTTCAGCGATTTCCATTGCATCTGCCCTAATAATGGTCAGTAGTGAAGCATCAAAGCCATGTGATGTAGCAGTGAGTGGTAATTCTGCCGCAAGCCGCGAATCAATCTCTATGGCAACTACACGAGCAGCATCCTCTAAAAGGGCAAGAGTGAGTGAACCAAGGCCCGGTCCGATTTCTAAAGCGATATCGCTTTTAGTGACATCAGCGCTTTTTACGATTCGCCGGCAAGTATTTCCATCAACCACAAAATTCTGCCCAAGTTTCTTAGTGGGCGTGAGATCAATGCGTGCAGCAATCTCGCGAATTTCAGTGGCGCCAAGAAGTGATCTCATTATGTGAAAGACCCAAAATAGCGAACGGCATTATCAGACAAAATCTTCGTCAATTCATCGACATCATCCCCGCGCTCCTGCGCCATGAAACGCACAATGTTCGGAATCTGCGCTGGGGTATTTAAAGTTCCGCGATGAGGTGCTGGAGCCAAGAATGGTGAATCGGTTTCGACAAGTAATAGATGTGGTGGAACGATTTTTACGGCAGCGCGTAAATCTGGCGCATTTTTAAATGTCAAAGTACCGGCGAACGAGAGGATGAATCCTTTGGAAACACACTCTGCAGCCATCTCGGCGTCACCGGAATAGCAATGAAAGATGGTGATTTCTGGAGCGCCCACTTCATCTAATACATCGAGAACTGCACGATGTGCATCGCGATCATGAATAACGAGGGCTTTATTGAGCTTCTTTGCTAGAGCGATATGGCGGCGAAATGAATACTTCTGCTTCTCCTGCAATTCCGGTGGAGTACGAAAGAAATCCAAACCTGTTTCGCCAATAGCTCGAACTCGTGGGTGGAGCGCTAATTCTTCAATAATTGCTAAATCTTTTTCCAAGTCTTCGACCACTGGAGCTTCATTGGGGTGAAGCGCAACGGCCGCAAGAACGATGCCGGGATAGTGCTCGGCAAGCTTTACTCCCCACGCAGATTGCTCTGCTGAATATCCAACTTGCACAAGGCGATCAATGCCAACACTTTTCGCTGTGGCAATTACATCGGCAATGGCTTGCGAATCAGGAGCGTCGTTCGCAACGATCTCCAAATGGGCATGCGCATCGACACAAGGAAAATTAAGTGGCTGCGGTAAAGGCGGAAGCGGACGATCAATATCGCGATTATGGCGATCTTGGCTTTTCTCACTCACGGATGAGAATTATTTCTCTTCTAGCCGAGGGAAGAGAACAGCGCCCTTAGTAACAACACTTCCCGGTGGAAGCTGACCCCAAGTGGCAACATCAGCGATTTTCTGCTTCGCAATATCTCCCAAGGTGGCTTGTGCACCCAATGATTCCCACAAAATTTGGGTTGTGGCTGGCATTACTGGATGCAACAAAACGGCAAGCGCTCGAATTGATTCAGCAGTGTTATATAAAACATTATTGAGCTCTGTTGTGCGCTCTGGATCTTTAGCAATCGCCCATGGCTCTTGTTCGGTGACATAACCATTAGCGCGCTTACAGAAATCCATAATTGCAGAAATTCCACCCTGGAAATCAAGGGCCACCATTGCGGCATCCGCTTTTGCTACAACATCAACCAACATGGAAGAAAGCCCTGGGTCAGTTGCGACAGCTGGGATCTTGCCTTCACAATACTTTTCGATCATGGCAATCAGGCGAGATGCCAGATTTCCAAAATCATTAGCGAGCTCTGATGTGTAGCGCGCATTCATATCTTCCCAAGAAAATGAGCCATCGCTACCAAATGGAATCGCGCGTAAGAAGTAATAACGAAATGCATCCACGCCAAAATGATCAGTGATATCGCGGGGTGCGATACCTGTCAGCTTTGACTTAGACATCTTCTCGCCACCAACCAATAGCCATCCATGTGCAAAGACTTTACGTGGAACAGGGAGTTCTGCAGCCATCAACATCGCAGGCCAGATCACTGCGTGGAAACGGAGAATATCTTTTCCAACGAGGTGAACATCTGCCGGCCAAGTAGAAGCAAACTTCTTTCCACCTTCTGATGCCGGATCATCACCCAGCCCAACAGCAGTTGCATAATTAAGGAGAGCGTCGAACCATACATAGATAACTTGATCGGTTGCCCAAGGAACTGGAATTCCCCAATCAAATGTGGAACGCGAAATTGAGAGATCTGAGACACCGCCTTCAAGAAAGGCCATCACTTCATTGCGCGCAGAAGTTGGTTCGCAAGCTTGCGGATTCTTCTTGTAGTGCTCAATTAATTGTGGAACAAAAGCAGAGAGCTTAAAGAACCAGTTATTTTCCGAGAGCATCTCAACTGGGCGTCCATGAATCTTGCACTTTCCCTCATCTAGATCTCCGGGCAATTTAAATTCTTCGCACCCAATGCAATATGGACCTTCGTATTTACCTTCGTAAATAAAGCCCTTTTCTTTCAAACCTTGCAAGAATCGTTGAACTCGCTCTTCGTGACGTGGCTCAGTGGTGCGAATGAAATCATCATTAGCAATATTCAGATGCTTCCAGTTGGGCTTCCACGCTTCTTCTACTAAACGATCACACCATGCTTGCGGAGTTACATTGTTCTGCGCCGCAGTATTCATAACTTTCTCGCCATGCTCATCGGTTCCGGTGAGGAACCAGACGCTCTCACCCTTTTGACGATGCCAACGTGTCAGTACATCTCCAGCCACAGTTGTGTAGGCATGGCCAATATGAGGCGCATCGTTTACATAGTAAATCGGCGTAGTTAGGTAGAAAGTTTTATCGCTCGCCATGGTCAGATCTTATCGGCTCTTGTGGTGGACCATTGCATCAAAGACCGAGCGCTTGGGTAGTCCCAACTCTTTGGCAACTTCGACGATTGCATCTTTCCGAATGATTCCAGCAGACTCCATAGCCAATACTTTGGCGACAAGATCGGCTTCGGAAAATTCGCGAGTAGTAGGGTCGAAACCTTCAACGACGACGGTGATTTCACCTAAAATTTCACGATCTTTAGCCCAAGCGAGCAAATCGGCAAGAGTTCCACGAACTGTCTCTTCGTAAGTCTTTGTCATCTCGCGGCAGATAGCGGCCTTACGATCTCCGCCAATTGAAGTGACTGCATCTTCTAGTGATTCCAATAAGCGATGCGGCGCTTCGAAAAATATAAAGGTGCGCTCTTCTTCGGCAAGTGATTGAAACCATGTCACACGCGCACCACTTGTGCGAGGGGGAAATCCTTCAAAACTAAAGCGATCGGAGGGAAGTCCGGAAAGAACTAAAGCTGTCGTGACCGCACTTGGACCAGGCAGAACGGTTATGGGAATGTTTTTCTCTACTGCAGCGCGTGCCAAGCGATATCCGGGATCACTGATTCCAGGCATTCCCGCATCGGTGACTACAAGCAAATCTTCTCCGCTTTGCAATATTGCAATTAATTCATCGAGTCGTTCTAATTCATTTCCTTCAAAGAAGGAGATCAATTTTGCGTCGTAAGTAATTCCCAGGTCTGCACACAACCGACCAAAGCGACGAGAATCTTCTGCTGCAATAAATTTGACGGAAGAGATAGTGCGTTTGAGGCGACTAGACGCGTCGGCAGGATTGCCCAGGGGAATCGCAGCGAGAATAAGCATGGGGAGATTCTCGCAGGTCTTGCAGGCTTTACTCTTCTCTCATGAGGTTGATCAGCTGGTTACAGCAAAGAATTTGGCTAATCTCACTAACTTTGATCGGCCTTTTCTTTCGCTTGTGGCATTTATCCCAACCCAAGGGACTTATTTTTGATGAGCTCTACTATGTCCGCAACGCCTATTCACTTCTCCATCATGGAGTTGACCTAAATTCCAAAGGTGCGCCGGATTTCGTAGTTCATCCCCCAATCGGCAAGTGGTTAATTGCTGGTGGAATCAAACTATTTGGCTATCACGAGTTTGGTTGGAGATTTTCTGCTGCAATTATCGGTACCGCATCGATTGCTCTGATGTATCTGACAGTTGAAAAATTATTTGCCAATAAGTTCTTAAGCATTACTGCCACTATTTTGATGCTCTCCGATGGACTCCATCTTGTACATTCCCGAGTTTCGGTCCTTGATATCTTCTTAATGTTCTTCATCCAACTAGCTTTCTATTTCGTCATCACCCACCAACATTGGTGGGCAGGGCTTGCATTTGGTTTGGCGATTGGCACAAAATGGAGCGGCCTCTATCCCCTGATCGCATTTGCAGTACTTGCAGTGCTGCTGGATATCCGAGCAAATAGTTTGATGAAAATGCTACCCCGTAGAATTCTTCAATACGGGCTACTTCCTCTCATTACCTATATCGCAAGTTGGGGGGGTTGGTTCTTTACTTCGGTGGGATTTGATAGAAACCTCGGGGTAGTCACAGGATTTGTCGATTACCACAAGCGAATCCTCAGCTTCCACGCATCGCTGCACGATGCGCATAACTACTCTGCAAATCCATTCACTTGGCTAATTCAAAGTCGCCCCACCGCTTTCTATTATGAATCTCCGCCAGGTTGCGGGACCTCTAAATGCGCTCAGGAGATTTTGGCGCTAGGAACTCCCCTCCTCTGGTGGATCGGAACTATCGCTCTTGCAATTACTGTTGGCTTCTTCATCTCCAAGCGCGAATGGCGAGCAGGTTTTATTCTCCTTGGACTTGGATCTTGTTATCTTCCATGGTTCGCATTTCAAAAGCGAACGATGTTTAATTTCTACGCAATTTCTTTTGAGCCATTCTTAGTAATGGCGATTGGCTACGTTCTCTATAAGTATCTATCCTCAGCTGAGAACGATCGTCAGTTGCAGATCCGAAAGCGGATAATCATTGGTGGTTTAGTCGTGATTATCGTTAACTTCTTCTATTTCTTACCAATATTTACGGGAACCACAATTCCCTATGAGACCTGGCTCAATCGAATGTGGCTAGATTCTTGGATTTAAAGGTAATGAGAAACGTTATTCGTTTGCAGCGCGACCAGAATTATTAGCGGCCTCATCTGCAAGTTCCTGATCGAAAATATCATCTCGGGTTGGTAATAGTTCTTGGCGTTCGCGCTCTTGTGCTGCGCTCCACGCCCCAGGAATAGTCAGATCAATAATTCGCTTGGAAGGTACAGCCTTTGCTGCGGTCACGTAAGTCGGTGCGGGAACTTGGCGAGGTTCCCAAGCCTTAGAGAGTGCTGCATTGCCGCGCGGAATAATTACTACACCAGTTGATTCGGTACGTTCAGAAAGTGGAACCCAATGTTCATTATTTAGCGATGTGTTGGTTGCTGCAATTTCACCAAAGATTGTCGTGTGGGAATATCGGGTAAATGAAATTCGCTCTTCACTTGTAGAAATATCTGCGTGTCCAATTTGTTCTAGTGCTTTTAATTTGCGAGCCCGCGCTTGGGAGGCTACGACTTGCCTGCGAACATTGACAATGTAAATTGAAATTGCCGTCACCGGAATTAAGAGAATGGATGGATCAATGAATCCGATAAATGATCCCACTGTTGAAATAATTAAAATAGAAATTAGCGAGGTAAAAATAAATCGTCGTCTTCCGATGTGGTGGTCTTTTTTCTTAACTTCAGCGCTTTCTTCTATTGGTGAAATTTCAAAAGCTAAAGGGTGAGATCCATTTTCAGCGACAACTTTAAGTGCGCTCTTATATCGTTCATGAGATTTCCCTGAATTCTGATCATGCGAGGAGATCCAACGAGGCAAGAAGTAGGCCGCCCACATCCCGAGGATGATGAGGTAGATAAAACCGGAGGCCATGGGATAGAAGGTTATAAGTTCACGCTTACTATCTTGCGGATTTGGGCGGTATGTCCCTTTTGAAATCTTTAGAAATCTGGCCTATCTGATCGACGGATTCTCTTTCACATAGGTGTTGTGATCACGCCATCCGCCATTTATATGGAGATATCTCGGGTGAAAACCTTCAAAAACAAATCCCGCCTTCTCAGC
The DNA here is from genome assembly GCA_947449535.1 of Actinomycetota bacterium. Taxonomy (GTDB): domain Bacteria; phylum Actinomycetota; class Actinomycetes; order Nanopelagicales; family Nanopelagicaceae; genus AAA044-D11. The sequence continues at coordinate 31,956 of CANFRP010000006.1, forward strand.
AACTCTGGTGGATGCCGCATTTTCCGGGCGAAGATTGATCTCGATTCTGTGAAGGTTCAATTGATGAAAACCAAATTCTGCGATCAAATTGACTGCTCGAGTTGTGATTCCTCGATTGGAATAGCGTTGATCAATCCAATATCCAATATGGGCTCCCCGATAGGCCCCCATCACGATGCCTCCCAAAGTGATCTGACCAATAAATCTCCACGTGCCACCATCGAGATACCAGAGTCCGAGAGTGAGCGAGCGGAGCGCTTTTGCTTCGATTCGATATCGCGAAATCATCTGGAAATAGGAAGGGAGGGGCTCGCCAGATTCAATTTCGGGGCGAGTTGCTTCCCACGGCTCAAGCCATTCTCGATTTAATTCCCGGACAACTTCCCAGGCGGAGCGATCGCGATTGCGTAATGGGCGAAGAATTAAATCTCCATCATCAATTACTACTGGCCAAGCCCCGCCAGATGTAAAGAGCGCCATTAATTATTGCTCCGCTCGAGGACGAGTACGTCGACTACATCACCAGCTTTATAAGACGTGCGATCTTCCGGCATGAGGGCAAGTCCTTGGGCGTTGGCCAAGCAAGTCAAACTTTCTTGATGAGCCAGAACGGTTGCCGAAGAGCCGCCTTTGCCAGATTTATGATCGAGGGCAACGCGAATAAATGATCGCTTGCCTTCAGGAGATTGAACAGGATTATCAAGAATTGCTTTTATCCGAGTGCGGAAAATATTTGGGGCACCCAGCATCGTCCTAATCATGGGGCGAATAAAAATCTCGAGCGCCATATAAGCAACAACTGGATCGCCAGGCAGAGTTACCACCGGGGTCTTATCTGGCCCAATTAATCCATAAGCAAACCGTCCGGTGTCAGACATTGCAGGAATTAGCGTGGTGACCTCGCCAAGTTCACTAAGCGCAGCGGTGATCATTTCAAAGGAGTCATCTTTGCTCTCGCCACTGATGATGATGAGATCAGCTCGAACTAATTGATCTTCAACAATTCCTTTTACTTGTTCATGATTTTCAGGAATGGTGTGAACTCGAAAACCAGTCGCACCTGCTTCGCGCACTGCGGTAGTGAGCATCCAAGAGTTGGTCTCATATTCTTCTTCACCATCAGCCAACAATTGCCCGGGCTCGACTAGATCATCTCCGGCCGAGATGATGACGACGCGTGGATGTGGTCTGGAGGGCAGTCGATTGAGCCCCAGTGATGCCGCAAGTCCGATTTGAGTAGAACGAATACGCGTTCCGGCCTGCATGACAACGAGTCCCTCGCTGAAAATATCTTCCGCAAGGCTGGCTCCGTGAGCATCTAGGAGTGGAAGATCAAATGGAGCAAGCGGGTGGGCTATCTCGAGTAATTTCTCGAGGAATTCCTCAACGCTAACTTCTTGATCCATGACTAAACCTTACTTCTTACATAGAGTATTTCCATGGAACTCTCCGCTAATGCGAAGGCGCAACTTCGCCTGAGATTTCGCCATGATCGCGCTCTTTCACAATCAGCAGAAAGTTTTGATAGCTGGAAACATATTCTTGAAGCAGATGAGATAAAGGGTGCAGATCACATAGCTTCATACATCTCCTATGGGGATGAGCCACAAACATCTGACCTAAATGAGGCCTTTCTCAAGTCAGGAAAATCTCTTTACCTTCCCCGATTACTTGCAGATAACTCACTGGAATGGGTCGAGTGGAGCGGTGATGAATCACAATTAAAGAAGAAGAAAAATATTCGTGAACCTCTAGGGCCTGCCGTTGATCCAGCGCAGATCCAGGTAATTATCGTGCCCGCCCTTCACATCAATCACGAGGGCTATCGCTTAGGTCAAGGTGGTGGCTCATACGATCGCGCGCTTGCAGGGAGTGCCGCTTGGACAATTGGCTTGGTCTACGCAGGTGAATTAACGAATGAAAATATCTTCGTAGCGCCGCACGATCAAAAGTTAAATGCCGCAGCAACCCCAGCGCTCATCGTTCGTTTTGTTTAATTACAGGAGATCGCCCAAGTGGCGAGCCATTACTACGCGTTGCACTTGATTAGTACCTTCATAAATCTGAGTTAGTTTTGCATCTCGCATCATTCGCTCTACTGGATAATCGCTGACATACCCGTAGCCACCCAAAACCTGTACTGCATCTGTGGTGACTTTCATGGCGACATCTGTGGCAAAGCATTTTGAGGCGGCGGAGAAGAAGGTGAGATCTGATTCGCCACGCTCTGACTTAACAGCCGCTTCATAGGTTAGTGAGCGGGCAGCTGCAATCTGCATTGCCATATCTGCCAACATGAATTGCACTCCTTGGAAATCAAAGATCTCTTTGCCAAATTGGTGGCGCTCGTGCGAATACTTTGTCGCTGCTTCAAAAGCTCCTTGTGCGATTCCGAGGGCTTGCGCTGCAATAGTGATTCTCGTGTGATCCAAAGTGCGCATAGCGAGCGAAAATCCAGAACCGACTTCTCCGAGCCGACGATCATCCGAAATCCTTACGCCATCAAAATAAACTTCGCGGGTAGGTGATCCCCTAAATCCCATCTTCTTTTCGTGAGCACCGAATGAAACACCAGTGTCACTTTTCTCGACGATAAAAGCAGTAATACCTTTCGCGCCAAGTGTTGGATCGGTTGAGGCGAGAACTGTGTAGAACTCAGATTCCCCAGCATTGGATATCCATTTCTTACTTCCAGAAATTACCCAGTGATCTCCATCTTTTACTGCCTTTGTTTTCATCGCAGCAGCATCGGATCCTGCTTCAGATTCAGATAAGCAATACGAGAATCCTTTGCCGCCAACAAGTTGTCGTAAGTACTTATCTTTCTGGGCTTCATTACCAGCAAGGATTAGTGGCACCGATCCCAATTTATTTACAGCTGGAATAAGAGATGAGGAGGCGCAAACTCGAGCAACTTCTTCAATAATGATCACAGTGGCTAGCGCATCGGCTCCCTGTCCGCCATATTTCTCCGATACATGGGCAGCAGCAAGGTCGGCGCCATAAAGTGCATCTGATGCTTCTTGAGGAAAGCGCGCAGCTTGGTCAACATCCCGCGCGAAAGGTGCGATCTTCTTCTCCGCTAACGCTCGAACGCTTTCACGCAGAGCTTGATATTCCTCGCCGAAAAGTGCATCCATGAGGCAATTACCTCACTCTTGCGAGTGATTGTCCAGACCACGAAGATAACGATTGTATTGAGCCAATTCATCATCAATTCCCATCGCATCCGCGCGATCTGCCGCGCGATCTATTCGGCGAGCTTCGCGTGAATCATCGCGAGTCCATTGGATAAAAGTGGCAATCAAAGCGATCAAAATTGGAATCTCGCCCATCGCCCAACCTATAGCGCCGCCCGTGCGCTGATCGGCTAAAAGGTTGATGTTCCAAGGTCTATCGAGTGAAGCGAAGTATCCGCCATCAACCAATGAAGTCGAAGACATCAGTGCGACTGAGAAGAAGGCATGAATGCTCATCGCAGCGAAGAGAATGATTATTCGAACGAGATACGGAATTTTCTTAGGGTTGGGATCAATTCCCACTATGACATAGAAGAAGAGAATTCCAGCCAGCAGGAAATGGATGTTCATAAAGAGATGGCCGGTATGGCTCTTCATTAGGTGTCCAAATAGCGGGGTCATATAAAGCACGAAGAGCGAACCATCAAAAATTCCCAGCGCAACGATCGGATTGGTGATCACCAACGAATAACGGGAATGCAGGAATGCGAGCAGAGTCTGTCTGATCCCGCGCTCTTGCTTTGTACGCCCGATCGGCAATGTACGAAGCGCAAGTGTCAGTGGTGCGCTAAGAACAAAACCAATAGGCGCGATCATTCCTAGAATCATGTGGGCGACCATGTGATACGAAAAAGCAAAGTGGGCGTAAATTCCGATGCCTCCACTTGTAGCAAAATCTGCAGCGGCAACTCCCACAATAAATGCAGCTGTGCGACCTTTCGGCCACTTATCGCCTCGGCGAGTAAGGACAACTACACCACGAATGTAGAGCGCAGTAATCAGAACAAGTAACCCTAAGAATGTACCGTCTGGAATATATGACATGAGAATTTTTCCCAAAGTAGGAGCTGGCTGCATCGATATCCCAGTCACTGAGAGCGAAGCATCAATTGCCGGTAATTCCTTCAGTACAGGTGGTTGGGTAGTGGAAAGCCAACCGCCAATTGCAACAGTCATCACCATAATCAAAGCTTCGGATGTGAGTAATTGATATACCGCGCGAGTGCCACTCAATTTTGCGGCAATATATTTTCGGTGCTTGTAGCCGATCCCAATGAGCAGAGCTGTTAGTCCAATTTTTATAAGTACCAATATTGCGTAAAAACTATTCCAGGAAGCCAAGGAATTTAAGCGAGTCCAGGCATTTATCGCGCCACTAATCGCGGTAACTATTGCAGCCCAGAGCGCGAAGGAGCTAAAGCGAGGTATCGCAATTTCTCGTTCGGCGGCGGAAATTACAGCTAGTCCAATTACTCCACCTACCCATGTTGAAATTGCGATGACATGGAAGAGAAGTGAACCGATCGCAATTCCATGATTTCCCGCGCTTGATGAATGGCTTTGAAATATTGGAGCAAGCAGACCAATAAAAGCAATGAGCAGAGTAAAGAGAACTCCTCCTACTTTCTTAATTCGAGTGAGAAAGAGCAGGACAATAAGCGCGCAGAGAAAAGTAATGATGTAGCTCTTACCCAGGGCAGTCTGTGTGGTGAAGGAGCGAACCGTTGTGGGATCAAATGAATCACCAATTGGGCTAGCTAATAGATTAGAAATTTCGGTAAAGAGCGCACCCAGAGTTGTGACCGCCCAGACCGTTGCCGCAATTGAAGCCAAAGTATTAACCCGGATCGATTCCTTAGTAAGCAGACCGCGCTCTTCCCGAATAAAAAACGCGGAAGAGAGTAAGAGTCCAATCAAGGTAATTACAGAAATCAACTGAAGACTCTTTACAACAGGAGTAAGGAATCCCACCAAAGTTCCGGCATTAGGAATACCTTGTGCTGCTGCTAAAAACATAAAGTTATTTACGTGGTTTTTTACGACTACGTGAACCGATTCCAAATGTCTGCTTGGCATACCAAACCAGGAACATAAATACCATGGCGGCGAGAACATCGAGGATAATCACGAAGGTGTAAGAGCCGAGCCCACCATTGGTTACTCCAGTATTTGCCGGCGCACTTGCCGAAGGAGAGGGAGTTGGTTGAGTAATTGATCCCGGAGCATTGAAAAAGAATGTAAAGGAGCCAACAAGTGGATCCTCGTTGTCAGTGAGCAATGTGTAAGAAACGGTGTAAACGCCAGTAATTGTCAGCGGCTTCATTCCGAGTACTGCAGACATTCCTGTTGTTGCAAGTGAGCCATCATCTACTTGGTCACCATTGGGACTGAGGACAGTGATCGTGCTTCCCATATCCGAAAGCGGTGTTGCTGTTGTGATGGTGATTGCCGAAGGCGATATTGAAATATTTGATCCCCGGATGGGGTCGGTCTTCATCACTGAGTTAGCAAAGGCGGTCGAGGGAATGAGGAGAACAAGTGCGCTTAAACCCAATGCTGCAAGTAGTCGAAGTGGAGAGTTTGCCTTCATTTCTTTAGGATACTGCCCATGCCGACTTATGAGTATGTATGCGAGGCATGCGGTCATGAATTTGAACTCTTCCAGTCATTTTCAGACTCAGCAATTAGCGAATGCCCGGAGTGCAAAGGCTCAGTACGTAAAGTTTTTTCCAATGTCGGGGTCGTCTTTAAAGGCTCAGGGTTTTATAAGAATGATTCCCGGTCAACTCCAGCAGCGCCGGCATCACCTGCGCCGGAATCGAAAGCACCAGCTCCGACTTCTGATTAATTACCCGTGGTGCGGGGGCTTATCTCCAGCAATTTCTTGATCACGACGTGTCTCATCACTATCGCGTGAATCACTTTCATCCGATGTTTTCGTTGGGATGAGGGGCTTTCCCTCTCGCTTATCGCTCACCCTGTAATGATATTCCATCAAGAACTCAAAGGTCGAAGTAGAGTTAAACCATGTTCAATTCCCTTGGTCACGCTCTTGTTCGTCGCCGCAAATCGGTTTTAGCGCTCTTTATTCTCTTCATTGTTGTGGCCTCAGCTGTCGGCTCACTTCTCTTCGCTCGACTCGATAGCGGTGGGTATTCAGATCCCAAGAGTGAATCTGCAAAAGCTGCGAAGTATCTAACCGATAACTTTAAAGTTAAAGACCCTGCGATTCTTTTCATTATTCAAAGCAAGACATCAGTAACAGATCCGGCAGTCTCCGCCGATGCCGTCGCTCTTGAAAAAGAAGTTGCGGCTGTTCGAAGCGATATTAAAACCCTTTCTTATTGGTCAGCAGGAGGGGCGCCCACTTTGGTCAGCAAAGATGGGAAATCTGCTTATATGTTTATTTATACCAATGCAAAAATTGCAGTTAATGAGACTGACTTAGCTCAGAAATTGCAAGCTAAATATGATGGCAATTACAAGAGTGTGCGCGTTTATGTTGGAGGTTTTGCAACCTTTAATTTCGCAATTAGCAGCGCCATCTCAAAGGATCTGGCAGTCGCTGAGGGAATTTCTATCCCGCTTACCTTTATCTTGTTGCTCTTTGTATTCGGTGGCCTAATCTCGTCTGCAATGCCATTAGTTGTCGGCGTGAGTGCGATTATCGGTTCATTCTTATCGCTCTACATAATTAGTTTGAATACTGGCGTAAGTATCTTTGCCCTGAACTTAGTGACAGGTATGGGTCTTGGGCTTGGAATCGACTACTCACTTCTCATCGTCAATCGTTTCCGAGAAGAGTTGCACGCTGGTAAATCAGTAGAGGAATCTGTTGCACGAACCGTGGCTACTGCGGGTAAAACTGTTTTCTTTTCTGGCATCACTGTCATGATTACCTTGTCTGCGCTTTTGATGTTCCCGCAAATGTTTCTTAAATCATTTGGCTATGCCGGCGTTACTGTCGTGGCAATGGCAGTTCTTGGGGCGCTTATTCCACTCCCTGCGATTCTTGCCCTGCTCGGAACCCGGATCGATAAGTGGGTTGTACGTAAAAGTGCAATTACTCCAAAGGAAGATGGACGTTGGGCACATACCGCACGTTTTGTGATGAAACGTCCGGTAGCGGTTGCAACTCTCTCATTTGTAATTCTTGGAACTCTTGCTGCGCCCCTATCTAACGTAGTTTTCTCGCAAGTCGATAGTCGGGTTCTCCAAGACACCAATAAAGCTGCAATTGCTTCCGCTTTTGGCCTAGAAAATTTCCCTGGCCAAGAGAGTAATCCGATTGAAATAATCATCCCGAATGGCGCAGATATTCCGATGCAAGTTCGCGAATACACCGATGCAATTGCGGCTCTGCCAGGAATTATTCGAATAACGCCAAATCAGCCAGATGGAAAGAACTTGCGATTCTCCGCCGTTCATTCAGTTGGCCCTCGCACTTCAGCAGCTGAGAAATTGATCCGTGAAGTTCGCGCCGTTAAATCACCGACTGGAACCTTGCTTGGTGGCGTTGCTGCAGATTATGCAGATAGTCAGGCAGGTATTGCACGCACCCTGCCATGGGCATTTGCGTGGATAGCCGTCGGCGTATTGCTACTTCTCTTTATGTTTACTGGATCTATCATTCTTCCAATCAAAGCAGTGCTCCTTAACGTGCTCTCCCTATCTGCAACTTTAGGAGTTATGTCGTGGATATTTATTGGTGGGCACATGACCTGGCTTGTAGGGCATTTCACCAATACCGGAACTCTCGACACTTCAATGATTATCTTGATTGTTGTTGTGACCTTTGGACTCTCGATGGACTACGAAGTTTTCTTGTTATCGCGAATCAAAGAAGAACATGACGCTGGACACTCCAATATTGAATCGGTTGCGATTGGTCTTCAGCGATCTGCCCGCATCATCACCGCTGCCGCGATGCTGCTTGCAGTTGTATTCGCTTCATTCCTCACAAGTGGTGTTACATCAATCAAATCTCTGGGGTTTGGCGTAGCTTTCGCAATCCTTTTAGATGCGACACTTGTGCGCGCGCTGCTCGTCCCTGCTTTGATGCGCTTATTTGGCGAACGTAACTGGTGGGCACCTAAAGCGCTCAAGCGTTTTACCATTTCCCACTAAGTGCCTTAGCCTTAGGGCATGGATCTCATCGTCACTCTCCAATGCCAGGACCAACCTGGGATTGTCCATGCAATGACGACTGCCATCCTTGGTTGCAATGGCAACATCATCGAGAATCAGCAATTTACCGATCCCGTCACAAATACATTTGTTATGCGCACTCGCTTTGAAAGCTCCATGAGCCTGGTAGATGCAAAGAATCATTTGGATAGTGGGCTGTCGCGCTTCAATCCATCGATTAAGTTACGCGCTACTTCAGATAAGAAGCGCGCTCTTATTCTTGTGACTACCGAGAGCCACTGCCTGCGAGATCTGCTCTATCTCCAAGAGCTCGGTGAGCTTCCCGTTGAAATTCCGGTTGTGGTCTCCAATCATAAGGAGCTTCAATCTTTGGTGGAATCCCATGGTATTCCATTTGTTCACCTAGCAGTCGATTCCTTGGGTAAGGAAGTAAGTGAGCAAGATTTACAGAAGCTAATTTCAGAACATAAAATCGATATCGTTGTTCTCGCCCGCTACATGCAAATTCTCTCCGCCAATTTCTGCCGAGCTAACAAAGGCAGCATCATCAATATCCACCACTCCTTCTTGCCGGGGTTTAAAGGTGCCAAGCCTTATCACCAGGCCCACGATCGCGGTGTAAAGATCATTGGCGCTACTGCGCACTTTGTCACAGAAGATTTAGATGAAGGCCCAATCATCGAGCAGGATGTAGCCCACGTGACTCATTCGGCCAAGCCAGAAGACTTAGTAGCTCTTGGTCGGGATATTGAGCGTCGCGTTCTCTCCCGCGCCGTGCGGTTATTTGCCGAGGATCGAATCTTTATCGTGGGCTCTCGCACCGTTGTTTTTGCCTAATAATAGTTTTAGTTTCCTTCTGGGAAATGGCAAGCTACTTTGCTGCCGATACTGATTTCAACTAGTGGTGGTGCAATCTGGTGACACTTTTCTGTTGCTTTCCAGCATCGGGTACTAAAAACACATCCTGACGGCGGATTGGCAGGGCTCGGCAAATCCCCTGAGAGAACGATGCGCTCACGATTTCGCTCGATTTCTGGATCGGGAATTGGTACCGCAGATAAAAGGGCTTTGGTATATGGATGGCGCGGATTAAGAAAGAGTTGTGAAGTTTTTGCCTCTTCCATAATCTTTCCTAGATACATGACGATTACTCGATCGGAAATATGTTGCACAACAGAGAGATCGTGCGCAATGAAGAGGTAGGAAAGGCCCATCTCCTTCTGAAGATCATCGAGCAGATTTACTACTTGAGCTTGAATGGAAACATCGAGCGCCGAAACCGGCTCATCGGCAATGATCAATTTTGGTCGAAGCGCCAAGGCACGAGCAATACCAATGCGCTGTCTCTGCCCACCCGAAAACTCATGTGGGAATCGATTGATGTGCTCGGGGTTTAATCCAACTCGATCGAGAAGATTCTGAACTGCCTTCTTTACTCCACCTTCCGGATGAATCCCATGAATTTCATAACTACTCGCGATGATGGAACCGATGGTGTGACGTGGATTGAGTGATGAATACGGGTCTTGGAAAATCATTTGGAGTTTGGAGCGAACGGGCTTCATCTGGCGCGGTGAGAAATTAGTGATCTCCTCCCCATCAAAAATAATCGAGCCCGATGTTGGCTCATAGAGCTTGAGGACTGTTCTGCCTACCGTGGTCTTTCCGCAACCAGATTCCCCTACTAATCCAACGGTCTCACCTGAATTGACGGTCATATCAATTCCATCTACTGCTTTGACTGTGGTCTTATTGCGCGAGAAAACCCCATTGCTAGAAATGAAATGCTTCTTGAGATTCTTAAGCTCCAGAACTGGCTGATTCATTATCGAACGCTCTCAATCTGATCATGAGTGAGATGACATCTTGTTAAATGATTATCAGCAAAATTGGAGAGCTCGGGGTTCTTAGTAGTACAAAGATTGTTCGGTACCAGTTCCTTGTAGGGACAGCGAGGAGCAAAAGCGCAGCCCATTGGCAAATTAATAAGTGATGGTGGTTGGCCAGGAATAGTTTGAAGTCGATGGGTATCGATCTGATCAACTCGTGGAATCGAACGTAAAAGTCCCAGTGTGTAGGGATGTGCTGGCTTGTAATAGAGATCGCGCACAGGGGCTTCTTCCACATTCTTGCCGGCATACATTACGTTAACTCGATCAGCGAATTCAGCGACAACACCAAGATCATGAGTGATCAAAATGATTGCCATATTAAATTCTTTCTGCATGTCACGAAGTAACTTCAAAATTTGAGCTTGAACCGTGACATCAAGCGCCGTGGTTGGTTCATCGGCAATCAGGAGCGATGGATTATTTACAAGCGCCATCGCAATCATTACTCGCTGACGCATTCCGCCAGAGAATTGATGGGGAAAGTCATGCACGCGCTCGACTGGTAATGGAATCCCAACTAGCTCCAACATTTCAATTGCCCGCTTAAGCCCATCGGATTTATTGCCTTTGTTGTGCAATAACCAAGCTTCGGCGATCTGAGCTCCCACTGAAAAATAAGGATGGAGCGAGGACATGGGATCCTGGAAAATCATCGCCATCTCTTTGCCACGAAGATCTCGCACTGTGTCTTCGCTAGAACTTAATAGTTCAAGCGAGCCAGTAGGCAAATTGAGAATCACTTCGCCGGAGATATTTGTTCGGGCCCGATTATGTAAACCCATAATCGCCAAACTTGATACTGATTTACCCGATCCAGATTCACCAACAATCGCTAAAGTCTCACCACGCGCTAATGAAAAGGTCAGGTCGGAAGTCGCTGCAACTAAACCGTCTTCAGTCGGGAAAGATACATTTAGCTTCTTAACTTCTAAGTAATTGTGCGCGCTCATCTACTTGACCCTAATTCTTGGATCCAAGAAAGCGTAAGCAAGATCAACTATGAGATTGGCAACCACTACAAATGTCGCAGCCAAAATTGTGGTGGAGACAATGATCGGCAAGTCATAATCTTGAAGAGCGGCTTGGAGCGTCAGTCGGCCAAGTCCTGGCAGTTGAAATATTTGCTCAGTAATAATTGCTCCACCAAGCAGTCCGGCAAAATCTAATCCAGCGATAGTAAGAATTGGTGCGAGTGCTGGACGAAGCGTGTGCTTCCACAATACTTTCCGCTCACTTACTCCCTTTGCGCGTGCGGTGCGAATGAAATCTTCCGAAGAAGTTTCGATGACATTAGATCGGGTGAATCGCGTGTAGGTCGCTGCGTAAATAAGGGCGAGTGATAACCAAGGCCAAAAGAATGAGGTAAACCATTCCCATGGCGCTGTAAGTGGTGAATGCCATTGACCGAGATCTAGCGGGCTAATTAAATTAAATTTGAGAACGATGAAGAGCAAAATGAGAAGGCCAGAGATAAATGTAGGGAGAGATGTTCCTACTAATACAAAAATATTGCTGGCACGATCGATCCACGTATTTCTAAAGCGAGCGGAGATCACTCCCAGCCCCACGCCCAAAAACATCCACATTATGAAGGCGCCGATTGCCAAACTTACTGTTACTGGAAGGGCGCTTGCCAAGATGGTTGAGACACAGGCATGTTGATTAAAGGAGTATCCAAATGCTGGCGCCGGACAGGTAAACATTGCTGCGCCTTGCCCATAAGTGCGGCCGACGAAAATTCCTTTGAGGTATTCCCACCATTGCATCCACCACGAGACATCGAGTCCCAGGCGATGGCGATTTCCGGAAACTATTTCGGGCGTGCAATGTTTTCCGCAAGCAAGTCGGGCAGGATCAAAAGGAAGGTAATTAAAGATGATGAAGACGGTTGCGCTTATAACTATCAAAATGATGAGCGATGATAGTAAGCGGCGACTAACGAACTTCAACATGGAAGTACTTGCTCCTTAAATATGTAGTTCCCAAGAAGAGAATCTCCTCTTGGGAACTATCTCATACTTCAATTACTTACAGAGTTACTTAATTACTTCTTTACATAAAGCGCAGGGAATAAGAATGTTCCCTGAGGTGCCCAGAAGTCCACGCCGCCAACGCCGCTACCCCATGAGAGTTGCTGCTTGGTGAAGGAGACAGGTCCGAGCCAGTATTGCGCCATTGCATACTCTGCAGCTTGTTGCCATAGCTTGGCTTGAGCTTTGCGATCCAAAGTTGCATTCGCCTTATCGGAGAGCGCCTTGAATGCTGGATATGCCGGATCATCCCAGTTCTGAGAGAGGTCGAATCCACCATCTTTAATAAAGAGTGGTGGGATAACTGTTGAAGCATTTGCCCAGTCTGGACCCCAGCCTGCTCCTGACATATCACCTTGCTTGGTGTTGTCTTGGATGGTGCTGTAGTAAGAGCCGGTTGGAATGTAGTTGTACTTAATTACGATTCCAGCTGCTTCCATAGCAGGTGTAACAATTGCTGCAGATTTCTTTGCAGCAGCGGTATCGCTTGTATCAATTGTTATACCTTGATCAGCAGAAGTTGCCTTTGCATAAGTTGTAGGGCATTTTGACTTTGCCGCTGCGAGAAGAGTCTTTGAGTATGCAGGATTTCCAGCAGACTTAAAGTTCTTGTCGTTGATGTGGCTAGTGGTCTTTGCATAATCGATACCGATATTTGGCTTGATCGCATTATCACCAGGTGTGCCGTAAAGCTTTGCGCCACCGTTGAGCTTGATAAGTGCGTCATAAGGCCAAGCAAAGTAGATCGCCTTACGTACTTCAAGACAGTCAAGGTGTCCCTTAGAAACGTTCATCGCTGAATAAACAGTGTATGGATCATTCACATTGAGACCACGAGTCTTAGATGCCGGTGAGTTAAAGAACGAAATATTGTTCTGAAGCTGGAGCGCATCGAAGTTGATCGCATTCTTCTGGGTGTCCTTCAAGAAGATTTGATCACGAACATCTTCCGAAACGCCAAACTTCAAGATGACCTTATCTGGATAGTTTGTGCGCACTGAATCTGTCTTCGCGCTCCAATTTGGGTTGCGAACGAGATCCATCTCGCCCTTAATCTTGTATGACGCTACTTTGTATGGACCTTCTGACAATGGTGCGAGATCCATCTTGTCGCCAGTGTCCTTAGCTGCAGGAACTGGTGAAGAGATTGGGTAGCTCATTGCATAGTTAAAGTCAGGCTTCGCTACACCAAGCTTGAAAGTGATGGTGCGGTTATCGGCAGAGCAAGAAACTGCTTTATCGAAATCTGCTTGTCCGACCTTTGTGTATGGACCAGCGTAAGCAGAGTTGCCCTTGGCATCGGTTGGGATATCCAAGTACTGCATGGCATAACTTGGGCCGCCAGTAATTACATCTGTAGCGAAGGTACGCGAAATTGCATATTTCACATCTTCGCAAACAATCGCTGAGCCGTCGGAATATTTAGTTCCTGCCTTGAGAGTGAACTTCCAAGTCTTTCCACCATCGGAAGCTTTGCCGATATCGGTAGCAAGATCTGGAACTAGCCCGGTACCAGCTGTGCCAGCTACAGGCTTATACATAACCAAGGTACGGAATACATACGATTCCATAAATGCAATATCGCGACCAGTATAAATACGCTGCGGATCGGCGTGATCTAGTTGATCTTGATGAGTAATGACGTAAAGAGTTCCGCCTTTAACAGGTGCGGCTGATGCGCTCTGTGCGCCAGCAGTAAGGGAAAGAGTTGCAACAACTGCGGCAGCACTGACTGCGGCAATTGCTTTCTTCCCTGTCTGCATCTTCCATAGCTTGACCATGATGCTCCTTAGAATTCTTTATCCCAGGTGGGATGTAATTGCGATGATCCTACTCACGGGTAAAGGAAGTTGCTAGGAAAATGTGAGGTGATTTATGCGCGATCACTCTTCGGATCAAGGGCATCGCGTAGTCCATCTCCAAATAAATTGAGTGAAAGAACGACGATGATCAGCATGCCTGAGGGGATTAACAGGTAGGCCGGGTCCTGCTGCCAATAACTCACCGCATCTGAAAGAACTAGACCCCAGGTGGATGAGGGTGCTTGAACGCCGACGCCTAAGAATGAGAAGACCGCTTCCGCCGCTAAGAAGCCGGGGAGTGAGAGCGAGAGAAAGACAATGGCGGTAGGCCAGAGATTAGGAAGTATCTCTTTAAAAATAATTCGTCGGCCTGATGCACCTTGAGCTTTTGCAGCCATAATGAAGTCTCGCTCACGAATGCTTAGTGTTTGCGAACGAACTAATCTGGCAAATGCCGGCCAACCAAAAATTACGAAGAAGACAACTAATACAACAACTCGTGCGCCATTATCGCGAGCGATATGTGCGGCTTCTACTCTTTGCGTAAGTGGAAGGCTAAGAGCGATAATCATAAATGTGGATGGAAAAGAGAGAACTAAATCGGAGAATCGACCAATAACTGCATCCACCCGGCCGCCAAAATAACCACCCGCTATTCCAACAATCATTCCAAGGCCAATGGAAGCCACGCTGGTGATAATTGCAACGGTAAATGAAATTCGAGATCCATAAAGAAGTAGTGACATCAAATCTCGACCAACACCTGGCTCAAGACCGAGTGGATGCCTGAGACTAAGTCCACCGAAGCTTCCGATGGGAATTCCGGTATCAGCAATACCAGATGAATATTGAGCTGTAGGAGTGAGGTTGAGTAGATTGGTAATAAATGGTGCCAAGAATGCCGCCAGAATAAAGAAGAGGGCGATAAAGCCTGAGACCATGGCGACTTTATTCTTCTTCAATCTGGTCCAAGCAATTTGAGCTGGAGTTCTTACCTTTACTCCAGGTTCAATTTCTGTGACCGACATGTGAAAACCTTACCTCGAATTGAACACTACGGTAGGGATGCAAGAAGCATTAAGAGGTCTCTTCGGAGATGATGGGGGAATCTTTTGAGTACCAGACTTCTGAAGATTAATAACGAACTCTGCCTGGTCGAGGTACGCGGTAGGCAGGGTTGTTGAAAACTTGACTGGCGTGCTCGTCGCGTTGATATTCGCCGGAAAGACTTTGGCAAAATAGGTAGTTCCTTTGTAGTAGACACTAAGACCTAGCTGAGAATATTCACCCTTCATATTGCTGAAGTGAAAAGATGAGAAAGTTAGCGTCGTATTTTTTCCTTTGACCGAAGACTTTGCTTTATCAATGAGCAAATTCCCAATAAATGAATCTGCCCAGGAAGGTTGCAAAATCGGATCAGGCTGGTAGCAAGTCCAGTCAGTTACTTTGAGCCCGCCCGATGAATAACTTGCCACTGCGCTCTGCGCTTGAAAAATTGCGCCTAGCAGAACTAAACAGAATGCAATGCCGAATCGTAATTGCTTCATTCATATAGCCTTCACTAAAGAGCAAGGCTTGTCCAGAAATCAGAGGATTTGATTTTTCGCGCCACTCAGAATGTGAGTGTCCTAGGCGGGAGTTGAACCTGCGACCTACCGCTTAGGAGGCGGTTGCTCTATCCACTGAGCTACTAGGACTTAGACATTTACTTTTCCTAGTTTAACGATCATTGAAGGTACATATGACCTTGGGTTAGACTCAAAATACGCAATAAATAACTTAATTGGAGTTGGTTTATATATGAAGGCCCTAGTTATAGGCGCCGGTGGAGTCGGAAGCGCGATTGCAAATATTGCATCCCGCCGCTCATTTATTACCTCAATGGTTCTTGCAGATCGCGATAGCGCTCGTGCCGAGAAATCCGTTGCTCGTTTAAATGATTCTCGCTTTACGGCTTCGACCGTTAATGCGTCGGATACCTCTGATATTCAAAGGCTTATCCGTGAGGTTGGCCCGGATGTCGTCATCAACGCTGTTGATCCACGCTTTGTGATGCAGATATTTACTGCTTGCGAAAATGAAGGCGTTAATTACATTGATATGGCGATGTCACTGAGTACATCGCAGATCAAACTTGGTGATCTCCAATTTGAACGCGACGATGCTTGGAAAGCAAAAGGTATTGGCGCGCTCGTTGGTATCGGAATCGAACCAGGCATGAGCGATATTTTCGCTAAGTACGCCAGCGATCATCTCTTCTCGCGAATTGATTCGATTGCAGTAATGGATGGCTCAAATCTCGTTGTCGAAGGTTATGACTTTGCGCCATCGTTCTCGATCTGGACAACAATTGAAGAGTGTCTCAATCCCCCAGTCATCTGGGAGAAAGGTCGAGGTTGGTACACCACTGAGCCATTCTCCGAGCTAGAGACCTTTGATTTCCCTGGTGGCATCGGACCAGTGGAGTGCGTGAATGTTGAGCACGAAGAAGTCATTCTTATTCCGATGAAGATTGATGCTGGTGAAGTCCGATTTAAATATGGACTTGGCGCAGATTTCATTAATACTTTGAAGACAATTCACACATTGGGATTAGATCGCAAAGATAAAGTCTCGGTTCAAGGCGTTGAAGTCTCTCCTCGCGATTTGCTTGCAGCGCTGCTCCCAGATCCCGCAACTCTCGGTCCACATATGAAGGGGTCTACATGTGCAGGTGCACTTGTTAAAGGTCTCGATAAATCTGGAGCGCCAAAAGCTGTTTACATTTATAACGTGGTCGACAATGAATGGTCGATGCGTGAATACGGGGATCAAGCAGTTGTTTGGCAGACCGGAATTAATCCCGTTATTGCCATGGAATTGATGCACAACGGAATCTGGAAGCCAGTCGGAGTGACTGGGCCGGAATGGTTTGATGCAGTTCCCTTCCTCGAACTCTTGCCGGAATACGACTCTTCATGGCATATTCGCGACGAGGCAACAACCGGAATTTCCAAGTAGTTAGCGAGAGAGAATTGGCTACAGCACTAATCACGGGAGCAACTGCAGGAATCGGTGAGTCCTTTGCTCGTCTCCTTGCATCCAAAGGTCACGACTTAATTCTTGTCGCGCGCGATCTCGAACGATTGAATCAACGAGCCGATAACTTTCGTGATCAGTACAAAGTTTCAGTCGAAGTTATTCAAGCCGATCTCTCCATTGCTAGCGAGCTTGCCCGAGTTGAATCTCGATTAGCTCAAGGTGGCGTCGATGTGCTCATTAATAACGCCGGCTTTGGCATTAACAAGAGCTTTTTAGTGAGTGCAATTGATGCTGAACAACAGCTTCTCGACGTTCTGGTCACTGCGCCAATGCGCCTCATGCACGCAGTGCTGCCCATCATGAAAGCGAAGAATGCGGGCACCATCATTAATATTTCCAGCGTTGCTGGCTGGATTGCTGGCGGCACTTATAGCGCGGCCAAGTCATACCTCACCGTTCTTACCGAATCACTTCATACCGAACTCTCTGCCACCAAAATAAATGTGCACGCACTTGCCCCTGGATTTACACGTACCGAATTCCACCAACGTGGTCGAATGAAAATGACTGGTCTTCCTAATTACATGTGGCTTAATGCCGATCGAGTTGTGGCTGCGGCGTGGAAAGCATCACAAAAGGGTCGGGCAATCTCTGTGCCTGGATGGCAATATAAAATCCTCAGCACAATCTCACGATTTGGTCCGCGTCCACTCGTGCGAAATATTGGCATGAACGTGCGGAAGAAGCAGCGCCAGCCTGAGTAATTCACTTTTCTCACCCGATCGTTACCTAAATCAACCCAAACTTTTCTTCACCCTCCTTTAGACTGAGGCCAATTCCTAAGGTTCATCAGAGCTTTAATATTTCGGAGGTCACCGTGATCAAGAAGTTTTCATCAATCGCCCTTGCTGGCGCACTCACCGTTGCAGCTCTCGTTGGGGTATCCGCTCCAGCACAAGCCGCTGCAAAGGCGAATGCTGCATGTGCAACTCCTGGCGCAAAGACAACGATCAGTAAAATTTCCTACGTATGTGGTCAGAACCCACTCGTAACTGCCAAGAAGAATATCTGGCTATCACCATCATGCGTAAGCGCCAATAAGAGTTACGCAGCAGCAATTAAGCAGCGAGATGGACTAACAACATCATTTAACAATGCGATTACTAAGATCAACGAAGCGATCACCGTAAACACAACAGATGCTGCGCAGTGGCAGACAAAGATTGACAAGTACACCGCGACAATCAATTCCTACCTTGCGACACATCCAAATGTTGCGACAACCGGTACCGCAAATGATAAGAAATCACTCGAAACATTGAAGAGCGCAGTTGCTGCTTTGACTTCACAGGTGGCTCGCGTCAACAGCCGAGTTACCTCGCTCAAGTCACAGCTTCAATCAACGCAAGATTCACAAGGTGCGTTGATTCAATCTGCAGCAGACAATGTTGCAACTCTCAAGAGCCAACTTTCAACAATCTGTAAGTCAGGCCTCTAGTACCAAATTAGTAAGAGTAAATACCCTCTTACCCAATCGTTGCCTTCGTGGCGGTTGCGGTAAGGGGGTATTTTTGTAATGGAGCTTGTGCTGGACCATTGATTACCGCACCGGTGAGTGCAAACTTAGAACCGTGAGCTGGGCATACCCAAGCAGATCCGCTCATCTGAACCGGAACGCCTTGATGCGTGCAGGAAAGATTGAGTGCAACTAATCCTTTTGTACCCGCAGCTTTGCGCAGGAGCGCAATACTCGAACCATCTTGAAGTGGAATAGTGATGACTCCGCCAACTTTTGCTAGTGACTTATTAAGCGTTAGATCAACCACAATTTTCCCAGCTTTATTTTGAGTAATACCAGTAGCGGCTACTGCAGCATCAGGGAGAAAACCCATTGCGATAAGCGCAGCCCCACACAGAACTCCTCGGCGATTCACGTTTGTCTCACGTTTTTGCTTCTCCATATAGGAACTCCCTTTAGATAGTTACTCTCGACAGATGAATTCAGAGGCCAAAACATACCTCAGCCTCCGACTTCTTGCACCACTTTCCCTCAGCTTTCACTTTGCTCTGCGGTGGATATTTCCTGAACCAAATATCCCGATAGATCTCATTCTCTATAACCTCACAGGAATATTTATCGCATTCACTATTTATTACTCCCCGCAATTTAATGACCGATCCGCGCAAATTGCACTCGCCGCTGGAATTGCTATTTGGAGCATTGGCTCATTTATCTCCACATTTAATGCGTTCTACGAGATGCACCTTCCACCAGTAGTAATCGATATCTCCTACTCACTTTTCTATCCACTCATACTCTTTGGACTAATTCGCACCTTAACTTTCAAGCGCCGAATCACCTCGGTTGAATTATTAGAATCAATAATTATTACCTTGGGAGCATCGAGCATTCTCGCGGCCCTCCTGCTCAAGCCAGCCATGCTCTCCTTTGAAGGGAGCGCAGCTTCTGTCTATTTTTCAATTCTCTACCCCTTGGGTGATCTCGTTCTTGTATCTATCGCACTTGCACTCTTCTTTATCCAATCTCCATCTGCTCGAGCGGAAATATTTCTCTTAGGTATTCTAATTTTTGCTACGACCGATTTTTATTTTCTCTGGGCATCTGCGCATGGCAATTATGCATTTGCTGCGCTAACCGATGATGGCTGGTTATTGGGATTGGCCATCATGGGCGAAGCGCTCTGGCATGGCGGTGGAGGTGAGCGAGTATCAGAGAGAATTACCGCTCTGGCTGCCACAACTTCGTTGGTAATGAGCAGTGGAATACTTATCTTTGCGGCGATGAATCCCACCTACTTTCCCTCCTTCGTTTTGATTCCATGTATTGCCACAATTACTCTGGCTTTTTTTCGAATGTCTTTAGCGCTTCGACGGGTGCGGATATCTCACGAAGATCAGGAATTAGCCAGGATCGATGAATTGACGGGACTGCCTAATAGACGTCGCTTCCTCGCCGAACTCGAAAAATTGCGAAGAAAAGAGGGATCGCTTCTACTTTTAGATCTCGATGGTTTTAAACCAGTGAATGATCTCTATGGCCATGCAATTGGAGATCTACTGCTTAGACATATCGCTGAACGCTTCTCTCGGATCATTACTGAAGATGGATTACTTGCCAGATTGGGCGGCGATGAATTCGGAGTCATTATTTATGGAGAGCCACATATTGCTTCGGAGATTGCGCATGCGCTGCGGGCTTCATTGAGTTATCCCATTACCGTCAGTGGTCATGTGGCAAGCGTGGGTGTCTCCATTGGCCATGTCATCAATAACGATGAATCAACTTCTGAAGTCCTACTGCGGCGAGCAGATCACGCAATGTATGAGGCGAAGCGAAGCGGGCTGGGGATTCTTGCCTGGCCGATTCAGGCCTAATTTTCTGGAGGAAGTGGCTTATCTTCTTTAATCTCTTGCAATCGGGCCAATGACTCCAACCGCTCTACAGCATGATCAACAATTCGTTCTGGATAATTGTGGAGATATCCATCGAGATAATTCCAAGGCTCGTGAATTTCAGAATCCGATAAGTGCGCTAATTCCGGAACATATTTGCGGATGTATTTTCCTTCGACATCAAATCGTTTTCCTTGTTCGATGGGATTAAATACCCGGTAATACGGCGAAGCATCAGTGCCGCAGCCCGCGGTCCATTGCCATCCATGTGCATTTGAAGCAACATCAAAATCAACTAGGTGTTCCATAAAGAAATCTGCGCCGAGTTGCCACTCCAGATGAAGGTCCTTTACAAGGAAGGAAGCCACAACCATCCGAGTTCGATTATGCATCCAGCCTTCTTGAACTAATTGGCGCATCGCAGCATCGACAAATGGATAGCCAGTCTTGCCTTCGCACCAGGCGGTAAAAGCTTTTCCAGGCTCTTCATAACGCATCTCTTTGAATCGAGGTGCGTAATAATCGGATTCGGTATGCGGATTGTTATGCAGAACATCTGCATAAAACTCACGCCAGGCAATCTCTTTCCGAAAGACATCATGGGCCTTTGTTTGGTTGAGCTCTGCTAGAAGTGTGCGTGGGTGGATCTCTCCCCATTTCAAATGTGCGCTGAGCTTGCTCGTTCCATCAACGCCTGCGTTATTTCGTTCTTCATCGTAATTAGCGAGTGCGCCATCTTTAAATTTCTTCCAACGCGCATGCGCTGCTCTCTCTCCGGCAGGTGTAAGCGATACACCTTCTGGCAAAGGCCAATCAGGGAAATTACGATCACCCACTTGCGGGGTTACAGCTTTAATATTCTTAGGAGCGGCAACTGGCCCACGCCATCCATGCACTAACCAGGCCCGATAGAACGGGGTGTAGACCTTGTAAGGAGTGTTATCGCTGGGTTTGCGAACTCGCCCTGGCGAAACAGCATAAGGACTGCCGGTGCGAATTAATTTAATTCCTGATGCCTCAACTCGGGCATCGCGCGCGAGACCATATGGCTCAAACTCTTCTGAGATATGAACTTCGGAAGCGTCGTATCGCTTCATGAGATCTTTAAGTACTTCAACTTGGTCGCCGACCATCACATGCAATTTATTGCCAAGTGATTCATCTAAAGCGCGAAGTGATTGGCCGAGATATGCCAAGCGCTTGCTTCCGCTCTTGCCAATGAGCGATGGATCGAGAATGAAGACTGGAACAAGCTCATCCCCTGCATCTATCGCAGCGAGAAGAGCAGGGTTATCTGCAAGTCGTAAGTCACGTCGAAACCAAAAGATGGATCGCATGAATTAGTTGTGGAGTGACTCCACAGATGCATCCCATCCCTTTACATCTTGTGGCTTGCGAGGGCCATGTCCGATGTAACGGGCAGATGGACGAATGATGCGACCAGCGCGCTTCTGCTCGAGAATGTGCGCAGACCAACCGGCAGTACGTGCAGCTGTAAACATAGAAGTAAAGAGATGCGCTGGAACTTCGGCGTAATCCAAAACAATTGCTGCCCAGAACTCTACGTTCGTTTCGAGAACGCGGTCGGGATAACGCTCGTGAAGCTCTGCCAGGGCTGCTTTCTCTAGCGCTACGGCAACGTCATAACGTGGCGCACCAAGTTCGCGAGCTACGCGACGAAGTGTGCGAGCACGTGGATCTTCTGCGCGATATACGCGATGACCAAAGCCCATGAGGCGATCACCACGATCCATAATTCCCTTGACGTATGCGCGGGCATCGCCAGATTTCTCAACATCTTCAATCATTCCAAGGACACGTGATGGAGCGCCACCATGCAATGGTCCAGACATTGCACCAATTGCACCAGATATAGATGCAGCAACATCCGCACCAGTAGATGCAATAACGCGAGAAGTAAATGTTGACGCGTTCATTCCGTGCTCTGCAGCAGAAACAAAATAGGCATCGACCGCGCGAACATGCTTTGGATCAGGCTCTCCGCGCCAGCGAATCATCATTCGCTCAACAACTGTATGTGCCTTATCAACTTCAGATTGTGGAATCGCAGGAGCTGTTCCGCGCGCTGCTTGTGCAACGTAGGAAAGGACCATGACCGATGTACGAGCTAAGTTGCTGCGAGCTTCTTCATCTGAGATATCAAGAAGTGGTTTGAATCCCCACGCAGGCGCCAACATCGCGATCGCGGATTGAACATCTACGCGAACATCACCTGAGTGCACTGGAAGCGGGAAAGGTTCTGCAGGAGGAAGGCCAGGGTTGAATTCATCATCAACCAGGAGGCCCCACACATTTCCAAAAGTTACTTTTCCGACTAAGTCTTCAATATCTACGCCGCGATAGCGAAGCGCGCTACCTTCTTTATCTGGTTCAGCAATGACAGATTCGAATGCAATTACGCCTTCTAGACCTGGCTTGAAATCATCTGACACGTGGAGCTCCTTTAAAGAGTGTTGCAATTCCGCTTAGGTTCTTATTCTCCAACTATGGGCGGCAACTTCCAACTCCCCCCGTTCGACTAGCCCACAGGGCAAAAGTGACGTTAGATACACCCATGGGAAATGAGCAGGCGAATCTGGACCGAGCGGCCATACGCGAAATGCGCCGTTCTTATGGCGAGGTCGGAATTACTGAGGCCAATTTTCCCACTGACCCGGCGAAGGCATTTCATTTGTGGCTGCGAGATGCCGCTGAGAATCCAATTATTGTTGAAGCAAATGCCATGGTTCTCTCGACTGTCACTGTCGATGGCCCACAATCTCGAACTGTGCTTCTCAAAGATTTCACTGATGAAGGATTTACTTTCTTCACAAATTACGAATCTCGAAAGGCGCGGGCTATCGCGGGCGATAACCGAACCTCACTCCTCTTTCCTTGGTATGCCATGGAGCGCCAAGTCTTGGTGAACGGAACTACCGAAAAACTCTCTGAAAAAGAGAGCGATGAATATTTTGCGGTGCGGCCTTGGGGTAGCCAGATTGGAGCCTGGGCAAGTGCTCAATCTGCTGAGCTTGCCGATCGCCAGACACTGGAGACTAAGTACGCAGAGTTTGCAGCGAAATATCCGGAAGGTAGCGCCGTTCCGCGGCCGCCTCATTGGGGCGGGTTTGCAGTGACACCGACTAGCATTGAGTTCTGGCAAGGGCGCCACTCTCGTCTACACGATCGCTTTATCTTTACTCGAGATACTTCATCCGGCGCTTGGTTACGCCAACGCCTCTACCCTTAGGAAAAATAGGAAAATATTGTGAGCGAAAATAACATTCAGATTCCCGCAAACCTCAAGCCGGTCGATGGACGTTTTGGTTGTGGTCCTTCAAAGATTCGCCCCGCTGCACTTGATGCACTTGTGGCGCAATCAAAAGTTCTAGGAACTTCTCACCGACAAAAACCAGTGAAGAGCGTCGTTGGTCGAGTTCGCTCCGGTCTCACATCTCTATTTAATCTTCCGGAAGGTTATGAAGTAGTCCTCGGCAACGGTGGATCAACTGCGTTCTGGGATATCGCTACATTTTGTTTGATCGAGAAGAAATCACAACACCTCGTCTTTGGTGAGTTCTCTTCCAAGTTTGCTGCTGCTGCTAAGGAAGCGCCATTCCTTGATGATCCTTCAGTAATTAAATCTGAGCCAGGTACCCATCCAGTCGCTCTCGCAGAAGCTGGCGTTGATGTTTACGCCCTCACTCACAACGAAACTAGCACCGGCGTATCGATGCCAATTATTCGCCCCGCAGGCACCGAAGGCGCGCTTGTTGTAGTCGATGCAACTTCTGCCGCAGGTGGGTTGGATGTTGATATCTCCCAGACCGACGTCTATTACTTTGCACCACAAAAATCCTTCGCTTCAGATGGTGGACTGTGGATCGCGATCATGAGTCCCGCTGCCATTGCGCGCGTTGAGAAGATCAAAGTAAGCGGACGTTGGGTCCCAGCATTCTTCGATCTCACAATCGCAATAGAAAATTCACGACTCGATCAGACCTACAACACTCCAGCACTCGCAACGCTGATCTTGCTTGCAGAGCAGATCGAATGGATGAACTCCAACGGTGGTCTTAAGTTTGCTGCCGGGCGAAGCGCAGAGTCATCTGGAAAGTTGTATGCCTGGGCCGAAGCCAATCCAATGACGGCTCCATTCGTCGTTGATCCAGCTGCTCGTTCTAAAGTTGTCGGGACAATTAACTTCGATGACTCAATTGATGCACTTGAAATCGCCAAGATCCTTCGCGCTAATGGAATCGTTGATACCGATCCTTATCGCAAGCTGGGCAAGAACCAATTGCGGATCGGAATGTTTCCGGCGGTAGATCCATCGGATGTTGATGCGCTTATTGCATGTATTGATTATGTAGTTGCTGAGCTTAAGAAATAGTTCATGAGCTACAAAGTTCGACGATTAGTGACGCTCGCCGTTCTTGTCGGTATTACCGCTCTGATTTTTCTTAAGGGCTAAAACATCCTCAACCGCAATTGAAGCGGGGCGATCCATTCGTCCCGCAAAGAGGAAGTAGATAACTACCGCAGCAAGTGAGGTAATTGCGCCGCATCCGGCAATAGTTTGGCGAACTCCGATCTGGGTACACATCCACCCAATCAGCGGTGCGCCAAAGGGAGATCCGCCCATAAATATCAGAAGATAAATTCCAAGTACCCGGCCACGAATGGCACCATCAGAATTAGTCTGCACATAGGAATTAGCTGCAATCATCGTAGTGAGTGCGAGTGACCCACATAAAGGCAGCGAGAGTGCGTAAGTGAAATAGCTGGGGGTTACTGAAGAGAGCATCACGCTCAGTCCAAATGCGGTTGCGAAGCCCATAATAAATTTTGGTGAGCGACGTCGATCGAGTTTGGCAGACATTAGCGCTCCCGAGAGCGAACCAATTGCGACAATACTTCCGAGCAGTCCGTAGGAACGTGGGCCTTTCTCAAATACTTGGGTTGCCATAATCGCGGTAAAGATTTGAAAATTGAGACCAAAAGTTGCGGCAAAGAGAACTGTCCACATCACGGCGAGAATATCTTTGCGCGCTCTAACGTAAGCAAAGCCCTCTCGGATCTTGGCATTTGACTTCTGCTCTTCCGTGATATGTAGATCGCTCTCGCGTAAGAGAAAGAGTGAGCCAAAGACAATGAGATAGGTGGCGCCATTTAAGAGAAATGCAGGGCCAGTGCCAAATGCCGCAATGATGATTCCGGTGATGCCTGGCCCAAAGAGGCGACCAGCATTGAAGTTGGCTGAATTAAGACTTACGGCATTGGCAAGATCACTTTTGCCGACAATCTCGGAAGTAAAAGTTTGGCGAACTGGCGCATCGAGGGCGGAGAAGGCACCAAGTGCAAAAGCGAGAAAGTAAACATCGTAAATCACAGCATGTTTAGTGATGACCAGAATTCCCAAAATAATAGCCGTAAGTGCGCCACCGAGATTTGTAAACATCAAGAGCTTCTTTTTATTAAAGCGATCGGCGAGTGATCCAGCATGAAGACTAAAAAGAAGTGAAGGTAAGAATTGCAGCCCAGTAACAATGCCCAATTCCTTGGCGCTATGCGTTAATTCCAGGACCAGCCAATCTTGGGCGACCCGTTGGGACCAGGTGCCGATATTGGAGAGGAAATTTGCTGGGAAGAGAATTCGAAAATTCCGGTGGCGGAAGGATCGCAGCGCACCATTACTTTCAAACATGTGAGCACTTTACTGATTATGCTTGAGCCATGGCAGTTAAAGTAAAGCAAACATTGACGGCAGCATCGGTCATCATCTTTGGAGTTGTTGCGTGGGCAGTTGCGTTAGTTGTGGCGCTTGCTACGAGTGCATCATCAGAGAAAATTTGGGTATGCCTCGTCGGAATTGCTTTAGGGCTATGGGGACTTTCTTACACGATTCGTCGCGCTAAGCGCGAGCATGTTAAGAACCTGTAAAACTTAGCCTGCTTACCCTTCAATAGCTCCAGCAATACCTCGGAGAACTTTTGCAAGACGTTCGGCATCTGGACCGGCTGGATGGCGCCCATGACGAAGACCGTTGCCTACCTTGTCCAAGATCTTGATGGTGTCTTCAATCATTGTTGCAAGATCATCAGTATTAATACGTGTATTAGCCACAACAGATGCTGGCTCATCGATGATGCGAACAGAGAGTGCTTGCGGACCACGACGACCATCGGCAATACCAAATTCAAGTTTGGTGCCAGGCTTTACTGTGGTGATTCCACCAGGAAGAGCTGCAGATGCAAGATAAACATCTTCGCCTTCTTCAGATGAAATAAATCCAAAACCCTTTTCGAGGCTGTACCACTTCACGCGACCAATTGGCATGGTTCGTTCCTCGCTTTTCTAGTGATCATTTCGTGTACTCGCCATCGCTGAGATGGACAGGGTCAAAGTTTAACCTATTCGGTGATGACCATGGCTTCGGAATGAGCGCCGCAGCCGTGATCGATGCTCACTACACGCGCATCTTCAGGCGAGAGGAGGTTGGCGCAGACACCAAATGCTTGGCGCAATGAGCCGGCAAGCGGGATGAAGAAGCCGCATGAGAAGCAAGGCTTGGGAGCTTGCTCAGCGATTGAAGTATTAGGTCCACGATCACCGTCGTACCAACGTTTGCTGGCTAAATCGCGACCGGTAATAGAAAGTACGCGTGCACGACCTAGACCAAATTCAAAGAGTTGTGCTGGATCTAAATCTTCATCGCCCGGCAATGAATTAAAACCAGGTACTAAACGTTCGTCATCGGCGTAGGTAGGAAGGATGTCGCCAACACCAACATCGCCAGGAAGAACGCGATCTTTATATGCAACCCACTCTGGTGCAA
The DNA here is from genome assembly GCA_947449535.1 of Actinomycetota bacterium. Taxonomy (GTDB): domain Bacteria; phylum Actinomycetota; class Actinomycetes; order Nanopelagicales; family Nanopelagicaceae; genus AAA044-D11. Next base: position 59,121 of record CANFRP010000006.1, read on the forward strand.
GTAGTGACTCAGATCCAGGAAGTAACACAACATCGCAGACAGTTGTGGAATCTGATCCCTCAACTTTTGCAATTGTTACGCCCCAACGCCATCCGCCATACCCAGGAAGTTTTGCTTCAAATAGGTAAGTTGCGATGCGACCTGTGACAGCGCCATCAGTGGAATCTGCTGTTGTATCGAGATCTACAGATACCAGCGCACCAACAAAATCAGGATTGACGGCATCTTCAATGGCAGCCGTGCGTGCCTGACTTTCTGCGTTAAATGTATCTGTGATGCTCATGTGCAAACCTTAAAGCAAAAAGCCCCCGAAAAGAATTCGAGGGCTTTTTCGCGCTTATTAGCCTTTAATTGCTACGAAGGAGATGACTTACTAGAAGTCCATATCTCCGCCACCTTGAGGTGCCTGTGGGCCCTTAGGTTCTGGCTTATCTGCAATTACTGCTTCAGTTGTAATGAAGAGAGCTGCGATTGATGCAGCATTCTGAAGAGCAGAACGTGTGACCTTTGCTGGATCGATGATGCCAGCTTTAATCATGTCTACATATTCTCCAGATGCAGCGTTCAACCCGAAGCCTGCTTCGAGGTGACGGACCTTTTCTACAACAACTCCGCCTTCAAGGCCAGCATTCAAAGCAATTTGCTTAAGCGGAGCTTCGATTGCATATTCAACAATCTTGGCACCTGTTGCTTCATCTCCAGCTAGCTTTAATTTAGCGAATGCAACTTTGCCTGCTTGGAGAAGGGCAACGCCACCACCGGCAACGATTCCTTCTTCAACTGCAGCTTTTGCGTTACGCACTGCATCTTCAATACGGTGCTTACGCTCTTTGAGCTCTACTTCTGTCGCTGCGCCAGCTTTGATTACGGCTACACCACCAGCAAGCTTTGCCAGACGCTCAGTGAGCTTCTCACGATCGTAATCTGAATCTGATGCTTCGATTTCTGAGCGAATCTGATTTACGCGAGCCTTAATCATCTCTGCATCGCCAAGTCCTTCAACGATTGTTGTCTCTTCCTTAGCGACTACAACCTTGCGAGCGCGACCGAGAAGTTCGATGGTTGTTGCATCGAGCTTAAGTCCGACTTCTTCGGAGATCACTGTTCCGCCAGTGAGAATTGCAATGTCCTGCAACATTGCCTTGCGACGATCGCCAAAGCCAGGTGCCTTAACAGCAACAGATTTAAATGTTCCACGGATCTTATTAACAACCAAAGTAGCGAGCGCTTCTTGCTCGATATCTTCAGCGAGAATCAAGAGCGGCTTACCGGATTGCATTACTTTTTCAAGAATAGGCAAGATCTCTTTCACATTTGAGATCTTTGAATTGGAGATCAAGATATATGGATCTTCAAGAACTGCTTCCATGCGATCTTGATCGGTAGTGAAGTAAGGCGAGATATAACCCTTATCAAATCGCATACCTTCAGTGAGCTCTAGCTCGAGACCGAATGTATTGGACTCTTCGACGGTGATAACGCCCTCTTTGCCGACCTTATCCATTGCCTCCGCGATCATCTCGCCGATAGTGGTGTCAGCTGCAGAGATAGATGCAGTCGCAGCAATCTGCTCCTTGGTATCTACTTGCTTTGCCATTGCAGAGAGTTCAGCAGAGATAGCCTCAACAGCTTTCTCGATGCCGCGCTTGAGTGCCATGGGATTTGAGCCAGCTGCCACGTTGCGAAGACCTTCGCGAACGAGCGCTTGTGCCAAAACAGTTGCTGTTGTTGTTCCGTCACCGGCAACATCATCAGTCTTCTTTGCTACTTCCTTAACGAGGTCTGCACCAATCTTCTCCCATGGATCATCGAGATCGATCTCCTTGGCGATTGATACACCGTCGTTGGTAATTGTTGGGGCGCCCCACTTCTTCTCGAGAACGACGTTACGTCCACGGGGTCCGAGGGTTACCTTTACTGCATCAGCAAGTGCATTCATTCCACGCTCAAGACCGCGACGGGCCTCTTCGTTAAAAGCAATCATCTTTGCCATAAGTTCAACAACTCCTTATTTAGGTCTAGATAGGTGAGCTGCCTGGTTATCACTCGCAGCCCTTGAGTGCTAACGCCAAATCTAGAGCAGGCAGGCGGGGTCGTCAAAAGGAAGCGGTCGACGAGGGGGGGGTTAGGCGGTGCGGGCGTTGGTGCGAGCCTCGCGCAGGCGACGAAGGCGCTTCACGAGCATAGGAGATGCCAAAAGCGCATCCTCGCGGTCGATCAAATTATTAAGGAGCTGGTAATAAGCAGGCGGGGTCATATCAAAAAGATCTTTAATGGCGCTCTCTTTAGCGCCCGCATAGCGCCACCATTGGCGCTCAAAATCCAGGATTCGGACTTCTAGATCGGTCAGACGAGAAAGATCTTCGCCAGTCGCGTTCTGTATTTCTGCCATATCCATTCGAGAAGCATAAAGGAGAGGGCTGACAATTTCTGGTATTTCGGTAGAAAAAAGTTAATTAAAGAGTGGCAAGAATCTCTTCAATATCGGCCATCTTGGTCCATGGATTCACGATCGCAAAGCGCAAAATCGGCTGACCCTTGTGGGCTGATGGGGTCACAAATCCAATTTGGTCGGCCAGTAATTTATCGGACCACTCTTGATATTGCGAAGCGGTCCAACCATTGCGGGTGAATGCCACAACAGAGAGCGCCGGATCACCAAGCAATGTAAGTCGTGGGTGATTGCGAATTAATTCAGCAGCACCGCGAGCAACATCCATCGTGTGTTCCATCGCTGCCGAATATTCATCGGTGCCATGCGCCGCTAAGGAGAACCAGAAAGGTAATCCACGCGCACGACGAGTCAGGTGAATTGCGTAATCAGATGGATTCCATTCATTCTCATCTTCCAACGTCTCCAGATAAGAGGCCTTTTGAATGTGCGCTCGCTTAGCAATTGTGGGATCGCGATAAATCAATGCGCAAGCGTCAAAGGGTGCGAAGAGCCATTTATGCGGATCGACTATAAGTGAATCGGCTTTTTCAACGCCAGCAAATAATGGGCGAACAGATGGTGCACACAATGCCGCTAATCCATATGCGCCATCCACATGGAACCAGATATCGCGCGCTTGTGCGGCACTCCCAACACCAGAGAGATCATCAATGATTCCCAGGTTGGTGGTGCCTGCTGTTGCAACTATGGCAAATACCCGGTGGGTGGGATTTTCGGAATGATATTGATCAATGGCAGAAGCAACTTCCGCGCCCTGCATCGAGCCCTTCTCGTTTGGCTTAATAAATAAAGTCGAAATATCCATAACCGCAGCCGCCGAGGCAATCGATGAATGTGCTTCTGCACTCGCAGCTACGACCCAACGGGTGACATCGGGATATTTTTCACGAGCATGAAAACGAGCGGCCACTAACGCCGATAAATTTCCAATAGTTCCGCCTTGCACAAAAACCCCACCAGATGATTCGGGTAGGCCAGCTAAATCTGAAATCCACTTCAAAGCTTGGTTTTCCGCAAAAACTGCGCCAGCACCTTCTAGCCATGAGCCACCATAAAGAGCCGATGCGCCCACAACTAAATCAAAGAGGTTGGCATATTCACTTGGCGCGGAGGGAATAAATGCTAGGTAACGTGGATGGTCAGTAGAAATACAGGCAAGCGCTAATACATCCTTGAAGAGTGCAAAAGTTTCATGACCGCCGAGACCTTTGGCTGTAATTGTATTTCCGGCAAGCGCATACAACTCTTCCGGAGTTTTGGGGCCATCAAGAGGTGGATCGGTACGCAATCGCACAAGGCTGTAATCCAGGATCTCTTGCGCAAGCTCTTCGACCTCTTTCGTAAATTCATGCATTACTTATTTGCCTCTTTTGCATAGTCACGCCTATTAGCTGCTCTCACAATATTGCGAATCATGGTCGGGAATACAAATGTATGAAGCGGCAAAATTGAATACCAGTACACCGCCCCGCCCAAACCACGAGGTTGAAAAGAGGCGTTCTGAGTAATTTTTCGCATCTCAACGCCATTTTCGATCACATCTTCAATGGTGAATTCGAGCCAGGCTTTTCCAGGCAGAACCATTTCGGCATAGAGCTTGAGTGAGTTGGGGGGTGAAAGTTCTTCTACTCGCCAAAAATCTAAACCATCACCAATGCGCAAATGCACTGGATCCCGGCGGCCTCGACGAAGTCCCACGCCGCCCACCATTCGATCAAGTACTCCACGAATTAGCCATAAGAAATCTGCCCCGTACCAACCTTTTTCTCCACCAATGGATTCCACGCATTCCCACAGACTTTGATGTGATGCGCTAGTTATTTTAATTTTCTTATCTTCAAAAAGAGTTGCCCCAGCCCAATCGGGATCGCCCTGTGCTTTTTGCCATGGCGCAGTCGGAAAGGCCGCATCTGACCATCTGGTCTCGACATCATTATTATGAACACGAGAGATTGCTAACTCAATTGCTTGGGTCAGATTGAGCAGACCTTTATCTGGTTCTGGAATAAAGGCAGAAATACTTTTCTTGGGATCTGCTACCACTTCACTAATTAATGAGCCGACGAGCGGTCGAGCAAGCGAGGTAGGAACTGGTGTCACTAAACCAATCCACAAACTCGAAAGACCAGGCGTGAGAACGGGAACTTTTATGATCCAACGTTTGCGCAAACCAGAAATCTTGGCAAAGCGCTGGAGCATATCTCCGTAAGAGAGAATCTCCGGACCGCCCACATCAAATACACCACCGACTGGTTGTGGTAATTCGGCTGCGCGCGAGAGGTACCACATGATGTCGCGAACTGCGATGGGTTGGGTGCGATTAGAGACCCACTTTGGCACCGTCATAATCGGTAAGCGGTGAGTGAGATGTCGGAGCATTTCAAAAGATGCAGAGCCTGATCCAATAATAATTCCTGCTCTAATTTCCATTACCGGAACGCTGGTGGATGCTAATTGTTTTCCGGTATTTGCCCGTGACTCTAAGTGCTTTGAGATATGCGCATCATTTGCAATTCCACCCAGATAAACAATTTGGGAGACGCCGGCTGCATGCGCCGCTTTGGCAAAGTTGTGCGCCATCTCTGATTCGATCTCATCATAATTTGTCCCATAATTAATGGAATGCAATAAATAGAAAGCAGTATGCACGCCTTGCAATGCCGCCAAGGTTTGCTCGTAATCACTTGCATTTGCGATCGAAATCTCAACATCATTGACCCAGCTTTGGCCCGAAATTTTTCGCTTATCGCGCACCATCACACGGATAGTGAGATCGCTATTTTCAAGGAGAAGATGTCGAACTAGTCGTCCGCCGACATATCCTGAGGCGCCGGTCACAAGTATTCGCCGCTTGGGCTGGAGGGAGGTCATGGAATTAACAGTAGACTGAGAGCCTGATAAAAAGTAGTTGTAATGAAGCAACTGAAATTCACGTAGGGGACGAATCCATGGCAAAGACTCGAGTAGTAATTCTTGGTGGTGGTTTTGGTGGACTTGCTGCAGCCAAAGCTCTTGGACGTGATGTCGATGTAACGGTTGTCGATCGCCACAACTACCAAACTTTCTTGCCTCTCCTCTATCAGGTCTCCACTGCTGGCTTGGCCGCAGATCACGTTGCCTATCCCATCCGGGGCGCCCTTCAAAAAAGTGCTGGAAAATTTCGCATGGGGTCCCCAATCGCTATTGATCATAAGAACAAAACCGTAAAACTCGACAGCTCCGAAGTTCTTCCATTTGATCACTTAGTTGTTGCGATGGGTTCGGTAACCGCAGACTTTGGAACGCCGGGCGTTGAAGAGTTTGCACTGGGAATGAAATCCATCCACGAAGCACTCACAATTCGCGCAGAAGTAATGCGCCGCTTTGAAGATCTCTGCCGCTTTGAAGATGACACTCTTTTCTCCATCACAGTAATTGGCGGAGGTCCAACTGGTGTTGAAATGGCTGGCGCCCTCGCTGAATTAGTTCGCGGTCCGCTCATGAACGACATGGCGCACGCCGCCCGACATATCAATATCTCAATCATCGAAGCTGGGCCACGCTTGCTGCCGATGTTCTCGGAAAGCCTTTCTGAAAAAGTAAAGATTTCGCTAGAAAAACTCGGCGTAAAAGTTCTCGTAAATTCAGCAGTGAAAGAAGTGGAATGGCGCAAAATCAATCTTCGCAATGGCGAGAGCATTCCATCGGAAGTAACGATCTGGGCCGCTGGCGTTAAGGGAAATCCAGTCCTTGAATCATTGTCATTACCTATTGATCGAGGCCGCCTGGATGTGGACCCAACATTGCAAGCCAAGAATTACCCACATATTTGGGCAGTCGGTGATATTTCTGGTGGCAAAGGAGCCGATGGTCGTTTCCTGCCAATGGTTGCACCAGTAGCGATGCAGCAAGGTCGCTTTGTTGCAGCGCAAATTCTTCGCGTCATCAAAGGAAAAGAACTAAAGGAATTCTCATATAAAGATAAAGGCTCGATGGCCACTATCGGCCGTCACAAAGCAATCGTTGAAGTAAAGAAGATTCGATACTCCGGATACTTTGCTTGGGTAACTTGGTTATTCCTCCACCTCTTCTATCTCATGGGTGGTCGCAATCGAATTGGCACCATTGTTGATTGGTTCTGGAACTACTTCACTTTCGATCGTGGCAATCGCCACATTATGGATTCGATGTAACTCATGGGCTCCCAATCAGGTTATGTCGATCTTCGCGGTCACAAAGTCTGGTCAAAATCATGGCGTGCAAAAAAATCGAAGCTAGAACCAGTGCTCCTCTTGCACGGTGGCCTTAGTTCTACCGCCAGCTGGTCAAAACAAATACTTCCTGCGGTATCGAAGAATCATCGAGTCTTTGCTTTTGATCGAAGTGCGCACGGCAAGACTGGTTCACGTGAAGGTTTCTATCACTTTGAATTTCAAACGAAAGAGACGATCGCCTACATCGAAGATGTGATCAAAGGACCGACACATTTAGTCGGCCACTCGGATGGCGGAATCATCGCACTGATGGTGGCACTGGAGCGCCCTGATCTAGTTACATCGCTTGTAGCAATCGGTGCTAATTATCATTACGACTGCGGGCTACCTTTTAACGATCCCAGCACTCCACCAGAAATTGTCATTAGCGAGGAAGATGCGGCGCGCTTTGCTGCA
>CANFRP010000007.1 GCA_947449535.1 Actinomycetota bacterium
GGCAGGCCGCATGACTCAATTTAAGGATAAGTCGCAGAAGTCAGGGGCTGATCGCACAGTCGTTGGCCTCTTTACATATCCCATTCTTCAAGCGGCAGATATTTTGTTGTATCAAGCCAATCAAGTACCCGTCGGTGAAGATCAGCGTCAACATATTGAACTCACTCGTGATCTTGGCCAGAGATTTAATTCAACATATCCCAAGAATGGTGCGACATTCACAATCCCTGAGGCATACATCCTTAAAGCAGCAGCGAAGATCAATGATCTCCAGGATCCCACTTCCAAGATGAGTAAATCTGCAGCCACCCAAAACGGCGTAATCGAAATTATGGATACTGCCGAAGTTAATACAAAGAAAATTAAGAGCTCAGTGACAGATACTGGCCGCGAAGTGAGATTTGATGAAAAAGAGAAACCGGGCGTCTCTAATTTGCTCACCATTTACAGCGCGCTAACCGGAAAAACAGTTTCTGATTCAGAAAAAGATTTTGATGGCAAAGGCTATGGAGATTTCAAGGGAGCGGTTGCCGAGGTAGTTGTCGAATATTTCCGACCAGTGCGCGCAAAAGCGCTTGAGCTATTGGAAGATCCCGCTTATTTGACTTCACTTTTAAAGATCGGCGCAGATAAGGCATCTGCTGTTGCAAATAAAACTTTGGCGGATACCTATGAGGCTATGGGTCTCATTCCTCGCGCTTAGCTTATTTTTTAGCGGTGGAGTCACCCTCTCCCAATCTGCACAAGCTGCCAATTCAAATATTCGAATTGCCGTTCTTTATGATGCTGGCGGTAGAGGCGATGGCGGAGTTAATGATGCCACTGCCAAGGGCCTCGACCTAGCAAAGAAAAAATTTGGATTATCGGATCTACAAGTTAGAGAGATGGCTCCATTAAATACTGAGCAAGATAGAAGCGCGCGCCTCGAGTTCCTAGCAAAAGCTGGCTATAACGTGGTTATCGCAGTGGGACCTGCATTTAGCAAAGCCATTATTTCGGCATCGATCCATTATCCGGAAGTGCAATTTGCAATCTTGGGAGATTCTTCAGTTCCCCAAGTTAATGTGATGGCGGTAGATTTTTCCCACGATCAAGGCGCTTTCTTCTCAGGAGTTCTTGCGGCGGCCTCCACAACCACCGGCAAGGTCGGAATTGTTTCCGAGAAGAATTATTATTGGGAGAGTGACTTGGCTTCTTTCACGTCAGGTGTGAAATTCGTTAATTCAAAGGTTCAAGTTCTCTCACAGAGTTTTGTCGTCTCCGAAAAAATAGCGCCTACCTATGATCTAGCCCCACTGACTAATTTAGGCGTCGATGTTATTTATTCGACATGGAGCAAAACCGGAGATTTATTCAATCAAGTCGTAAAAATTAATTCCCTTGCAGCAAAAAAGAAGTCAAAAACTGTAGTGAAGATTATTGGCACCACACCTGAGCAATATTTCCTTACAACACCTGCGCTCAAGAAGATTCTTATTGGCGAAGTCGTGAAGAAATATGATCTTGCCATTCAGGAATTGATCTCCCTCACCCTTCGCGATCAAACTCTCAACGATATTTTGAATGAGAAAGATGGAATTTACGGCCGTCTCTATACCGTGAAAAATGGCGGCCTAACTTTTCAACAATTTAACTCAAATGCCAAAGCATCATCACTTTTGGGCGTCGCAAAGAGCTCTTTTACCTCAGGGAAGTTACCTACCTCTCACTAATTCTCCCAATGCGGAAATTCCCTCAAAAGTGTGAATCTAGGGTTGAGAGTTCTTAATGAGAATGCAACCTTCGAAATGTGAATTCACAGGATTCAAGGGGTTAGGGTTACCTCAACAACAACCCCTTATCCATAAGGGATCCTTTGGAGGAAACTTGAAGAAGTCATTCAAACTAATCACACTCGCAGCTGCAGCTGCGTTGGTAGTCGGCGTCGCCGTTGCACCAGCGTCACAAGCAGCAAAGATCAAGGCATGTCTTGCTCTTGATACTGGCGGCGTAGATGATCACTCATTCAACGCATCAGCATGGGCTGGCGCACAGGCATCAACAGGTATCGCATCTGTTCAATATTTGCCTGCAACATCAGCAGCTGACTTTGCACCAAACATCAAGAAGTTCGTAGATCAGAAGTGCGATCTCATCATCGGTGTTGGATTCGCAATTTCAGGTGCAATTGTTGATTCAGCAAATCTCAATCCAACAATTAAGTACGCAGTCGTCGATGACCAGGGTTACGACCACGGTCCAAAGGGCGATCAGTACCCAGGTAAGCCAGTAGCAAACGTTAAGGGACTTACCTTCTCAACAGATGAGCCTTCATTCATGGCAGGTTATGCAGCAGCTGGTTACTCAAAGACTGGCAAAGTTGCTACCTACGGTGGAGCTCCATACCCAACAGTTACCATCTTCATGGATGGCTTTGCTAAGGGCGTTGCTTACTACAACAAGATTCACAAGAAGTCAGTCAAGGTTCTTGGTTGGGATCCAGCAAAGCCTGATGCAGGTACATTCGTTGGCGACTTCCAGAATCAGAACAAGGCACTTTCCATCTCAACCGGATTCGAACAACAGGGTGCAGATGTAATCTTCCCAGTTGCTGGTGGTCTTGGTGGAGCAACAGCTGGCCAGTCACTTAAGGGCAAGAAGTCAGTAACAATCTGGGTTGACTCAGATGGTTACGATCTCGTTCCTCAGTACCGTTCAGTTCTCCTTACATCAGTTGTTAAGGGAATCGGCGAGTCAGTGAAGTCAGTTATTACTGATGTATCAACAAAGAAGTACACAAATGCTTCATATGTTGGAACACTCAAGAATAAGGGCGTTTCACTAGCTTCATACCACGATCTAGCGAAGAAGGTTCCTGGTCAAATCCAGAACGAAGTTCGCCAACTTGGTAAGGACATCGCATCAGGAAAGGTTTCAGTTAAGTAATTAACTAAAACCTCAGTAATTCACGACTGAAGGAGTGCGAGAAATCGCACTCCTTCAGTTTTTTTATGACCATACTGTGGTTAGAATGAACTGTGTCTTTCGAACTGCGCGGGATCACCAAGACTTTTGGCTCATTAGTCGCCAACGATTCCATTGACCTGAAAGTTGAAGCGGGAGAAATCCTCGCAATCCTGGGTGAAAATGGCGCTGGAAAATCTACTTTGATGAATATTGCTTATGGTCTGCTGCAGGCGGATTCTGGGACGATCTTGGTAGATGGAAAAGAGATTTCAATCAACGAACCAAGCGATGCACTTGCCGCCGGAATTGGAATGGTTCACCAGCACTTTATGTTAATTCCCGTCTTTACGGTTGCGGAAAATATCATCTTGGGTCATGAACGTACGGGTCGTGCCGGAACCCTCAAACTCGAGGATGCTCGCGCAGCGATTAAGAAAGTCTCGGAAGAATTTGGCTTTGATGTAGATCCGGATGCAATTGTCGAAGAGCTTCCAGTAGGAGTCCAACAACGCGTTGAGATAATTAAGGCCCTGATTTACAATGCAAAGGTATTGATTCTCGATGAACCGACTGCGGTGCTCACTCCACAAGAGACCGATGATCTTCTTCGCATCATGAAGGATCTGAAAGCTAAGGGCACCGCGATTATCTTCATCACCCACAAGCTTCGTGAAGTAAAAATAGCTGCAGATCGCATCTCGATTATTCGTCGAGGAAAAGTGGTCGGTAGCGCACAGCCCTCGGCTTCGCAAGAAGAGCTCGCCTCCCTGATGGTCGGGCGCGAAGTGACACTGGCACCAGATAAGACCGCTCATACGATCGGCGATGTGATTCTGAGTGTTAAAGATATTGTCATCAAAGATCACACAGGTCGAGATATCGTCTCTGACATCTCCTTTGATGTTTGCGCCGGTGAAGTCCTTGCAATTGCTGGCGTTCAAGGCAATGGTCAGACTGAAGTCGCTCGGGCCCTGATCAATTTAGAAGACCACATTGTCGGCTCTATGAAATTAGATGGTGTTGAAATCAATGGCTTCTCAGTACATAAATCACTTGATGAAGGAATTGCCTTCATCCCTGAATCGCGCGAGCTTGATGGCCTCATTAGTTCCTTCTCCATCGCGGAAAATTTAGTGCTCGATGTTCATACCCAGGCCCCATATGCAAAGGGAATCTCACTCTCTCCTTCTCAAATTCGCGCAGAGGCCGAGAAGCGAATTATTGAATTCGATATCCGCACCCAATCGGTGAGCGATCCAGTCTCCTCACTTTCTGGTGGAAATAAGCAGAAAGTTGTCTTAGCGCGCGAGCTCTCCCGCCCAGTAAAGCTGCTTATTGCTTCACAGCCAACACGAGGTCTAGATGTGGGCTCCATTGAATTTGTGCACGAACGGATTTTGGCGGAACGCGATGCCGGACGCGCCGTCCTGCTCTTTAGTACAGAGCTAGATGAAGTAATGGCATTAGCCGATCGAATCGCAGTGATGTATCGCGGCAAAATTCTTGCGATCGTCAATTCCGATGTCACCCGCGATCAGCTCGGATTGCTGATGGCTGGCGTCGTATCGGCAGGAGCGAAATCAGCATGAACTCATTAAGAAAACTCGGCACCAAACTTTCACAAGTAGCTGCCCTCCCATTTCTCTCCTTCCTGCTGGCCTTCTTTATTTCAGGAATATTGATTGCAGTCTCTGATTCTCGAGTTCTCAAGTTGGCTGGCCATCCATGGCAGATGATCAAAATGGCGGGTACGGTTATTGGAAATGCATATTTAGCACTTTTCCAAGGTTCAATTTTTGATATCAATTTGACCCATGGTCACTCCTTCTTCCAAGGCTTCTATCCATTATCCGAAACAATTGTGACTGCTACTCCACTTATATTGACCGGACTTTCAGTGGCACTTGCATTTCAATCAGGACTGTTCAATATTGGTGCGCAAGGTCAATTCGTTTTCGGCGCTATCGGCGCTTCATATATCGGCTTCCACTACAGCTTGCCTCCAGTTCTACATTTATTGATCTCACTTGCAGGAGGAGCGCTTCTTGCATCTATCTGGGGTGGGTTTGTTGGACTTTTAAAAGCAAAGACTGGTGCGCACGAAGTAATCGTTACCATCATGATGAATTACATTGCGGGATATTTCATTCTCTGGATCCTCAAAACAAAAGCATTCCTACGCCCAGGACGGATCGATCCGATGGCACCGGAAGTGGGCACCAATGCTCGACTGCCACATCTAGCGGGAGCAGATCTACGTATCCATGCCGGAATATTTGTAGCACTTCTTGCAGCACTCTTTGTCTGGTGGTTATTGACTCGCACCACAATGGGATTCAAATTTAGATCGGTCGGAGCTAATGCTTCTGCCGCTAAGACTGCAGGCATCTCCATTGCTTATGTCACCACCGCAACAATGGCGCTCTGCGGCGCACTTGCTGGATTAGGCGGAGCAGTTCACGTTCTGGGTAGCGAGTATGCAATGACTGCAGATATCGCGGGCTCCTTTGGATTTGATGCGATTACTGTCGCACTCCTTGGCCGAGCAAAGCCAGTGGGAACAGTCTTTGCAGCGCTCCTCTTTGGCGCTCTTCGTACCGGCGGTCGTACGATGCAATCCAATACCGAGACACCCCTCGATATCGTATTGGTGATCCAAGCTCTCATAGTTCTCTTTATCGCAGCACCCGCTTTAGTACGGTACGTCTTTAGAATTAAGAATCTTAAAACATCTGCTTCAATTACTTCGAAGGGATGGAACGGATGAGTACCTCAAAAATTTTGAAGTCAGCAACCCGCAAGCGTCAAGAGCGAATTCTTATTGTTATTACCCTGCTCTCACTTGCATCTCTTGCAAAGTTTGGCTTCGCCTCCAATACGCACCTTAAGACGACATTCGGATTTGTGCTTGGGAGAGAGTGGGTCTGGGTTCACGAATGGTCAGTAACATCTGCGCACGGATCTTTTATTTTCTCGATCCTCGCACTTTTAGGTTGCGGCCTTGGTTATTGGATGTTGCGATCGGGCAAGAAGCTCGGACTTTCATCCGCGCTCGTATCCTTTGGGCTATTAATGTCCTTTGTCTGCTGGGCAGCTGCCGATAAATTCATTCCATTTACTGGATTGTTGCAAGGCGCTCTTCTCCTTGCCATTCCACTGATATTTGGTTCGATGTCGGGTCTTCTCTGTGAACGTTCTGGTGTCATTAATATTGCGATTGAAGGTCAGCTCCTGGCTGGTGCATTTGTCTCTGGCGTGGTTGCCAGCCTTACCCATCAAGCAGGGCTGGGTTTATTAGTTGCCCCACTTGCAGGTGCGTTGATCTCGCTCTTACTCGCAATTTTCGCGATCAAGTTCTCCGTGGATCAAGTGATTTTAGGATTTGTACTCAACGTTTTTGTTATCGGATTGACTGACTTTCTCTACAAGAAGTTATTGATTCCATACCAAGCCACCTGGAATACCGGCCCCACATTCTCAAATATTCAAATTCCTATCTTGGGTAAATTGCCGATCATTGGACCAGTGCTCTTTGATCAGACCATCATCGTTTATTTGATGTATGCATTTGTTGCCATCATTACCTTTGCTCTCTTTAAGACTAAATGGGGACTGCGCACTCGTGCAGTTGGCGAGCACCCAACAGCTGCAGATAGCGTCGGTATTGATGTAAACAAACTTCGTTTCCGCAACGTTCTTCTCGCCGGTGTAGTCGCGGGCGTAGGTGGCGCTTATTTCACTGTCGGATCAGTCGGCTCATTTGGTAAAGAGATGACTGCTGGTGCGGGTTTTATTGCACTTGCTGCTCTCATTTTCGGTAAATGGAGCCCAATGGGCGCACTTGCCGCAGCGCTCCTCTTTGGATTTGCCGACAAATTGCAGCAAACACTTTCTATCATCGGCGTTGCGATTCCATCCGAATTTATGTTGATGGTTCCTTATATCGCCACCATCATTGCAGTCTCAGGTCTTGTCGGTCGGGTTCGAGCGCCGGCAGCTGATGGCGTCGCCTATTCACGTGGAGGATCACATTGAATCCGGTTATTGATTGGGATCTCTTACACACTAAAGCAAAAGAGATTATGGCTAAGGCATATGCGCCTTATTCCAAATTTCCAGTTGGAGTAGCGGCACTAGTTGATGATGGCCGTTATGTGACTGGGTGCAATGTAGAAAATGCCAGCTATGGCCTTGGTCTCTGCGCCGAATGCGGACTCGTCTCAAATCTCTCTGCGACTGGTGGCGGAAAATTGATTGCAGCAGTCTGCGTCGATGGCGAAGGAAATTACTTATCTCCCTGTGGTCGCTGCCGCCAATTGCTTTTCGAACACGGTGGCGCCGATATGTTATTTATGACTCCTGATGGCCCCGCTCCCATGTCGACCCTATTGCCATGGGCATTTGGTCCAGAAGATTTGAAATAACAATGGCTGAGCTATTTGCTGCCGTTGAAATCATCAGCGCAAAGCGTGACCGGAACGAATTAACAGATCCACAAATCGATTGGGTGATTGATGCCTATACCCGCGGCGCTGTGGCAGATGAACAAATGTCGGCGCTACTCATGGCCATTCTTCTCAATGGCATGAACTCTCGCGAAATTTCTCGTTGGACAGATGCAATGATTAAGAGCGGTGAGCGAATGGAATGGTCTGCGCTCTCACGTCCCACCGTTGATAAACATTCAACAGGTGGAGTTGGTGACAAGATCACTCTTCCCCTTGCTCCACTTGTGGCGGCTTGTGGGGGAGCGGTTCCTCAATTGTCTGGTCGCGGCCTTGGCCACACTGGTGGCACGCTCGACAAATTGGAATCTATTCCTGGATGGCGCGCAGCGTTGTCCAATGATGAGATGTTGCATGTTCTAAAAGAATGCGGCGCAGTTATTTGCGCAGCAGGTGCAGGTCTCGCCCCTGCTGATAAGAAGTTATATGCCCTTCGCGATGTCACAGCGACAGTAGAAGCGATTCCACTGATTGCTTCCAGCATCATGTCGAAGAAGATTGCCGAAGGTACCAGCGCGCTCATACTCGATGTAAAGACCGGTAATGGTGCCTTTATGAGTGATCCTGCTAAGGCGCGAGAGCTTGCCAAGGTAATGGTGGAACTCGGTACGCGTGCTGGAGTGAAGACTCGTGCGCTTGTAACTGCAATGGATGTTCCACTGGGACTTACTGCCGGTAACGCACTGGAAGTTCGCGAATCTATAGAAGTCCTTGCTGGTGGCGGACCTGCCGATGTTGTTAAGTTAACGCTGATCCTCGCCCGAGAAATGTTAGATGCTGCTGGAATTAAGCCATTAATGGATCCGGCAGATGCGCTTAAGAATGGCGCTGCTATGGATTCATGGCGCCAGATGATCTCTTTGCAAGGTGGCGATCCAGATGCCGCACTTCCCATCGCCAAAGAGAAGATGGAAGTTAAAGCCACCCAAGATGGCGAAATGATTTCGATGGATGCCATGAAAGTGGGCGTTGCAGCTTGGAGACTTGGCGCAGGTCGTTCACGTCAAGGCGAGACCGTACAAGCCGGCGCAGGAATCGAAATTCATGCAAAGCCAGGTGAGCAAGTGAAAGCGGGTCAAATTATCTACACACTGCATACCGATGAGAGCCCCCGCTTTGAACGTGCGCTCGAATCACTCGATAATTCATTTAAAGTTTCCAGCACGGGCGAGAAAGCAGATCGCCTTCCCCTCATCCTCGAAAAGATTGAAGCCTAAAATGTCACTCAATAAGAAGCCAACTCCTGATCAAATAAAGCGAGTCCCCAAAGCGGTCATCCATGATCACCTCGATGGTGGATTGCGCCCAGCGACAATCATCGAACTTGCAGCCGAGATTAATTACCCGCTTCCTACTACTGATCCGGTAAAGCTCGCGGATTGGTTTGAAGAGTCCTGTAATTCTGGATCTCTTGTCCGCTACCTAGAGACCTTTGCTCACACAGTTGCAGTCATGCAGACCAAGGAAGCGATCATTCGTGTTGCACGTGAATGTGCACTCGATCTTGCCCGCGATGGCGTGGTCTATGCCGAAGTTCGTGGCGCACCAGAACTTTTTACGGAAAAGGGATTAACTCTTGATGAGGTGATCGAAGCCACCAGCGAGGGCTATCGCCTTGGCGTCCTAGATGCGAAAGCCGAAGGTTTCACAATTCGAGTGGAATCAATTCTCTGCGCACTTCGCCAGAATGAGCACGCGCAGGAAGTCGCTGAAAAAGTTGTTCAGTATCGCGTTGGGGGTGTTGTGGGCTTTGATATTGCTGGTCCCGAAGATGGCTTCCCACCCACCAAACAGCAGACCACCTTTGATTATCTTCGCCAAGAAAATGCGCACTTCACTATTCACGCAGGAGAGGCATATGGCCTGCCATCGATCTGGCAAGCAATTCAGATGTGTGGCGCCGAACGTCTAGGGCACGGTGTTCGCATCATCGAAGATATCGATTTCAGTAGCCCTGAGCCAAAGTTGGGGCTACTTGCACAGTATGTCCGTGATCGTCGCATTCCATTGGAGCTCTGCCCAACATCTAACTTGCAGACTGGTGCTGCTAAAGATATTGCTTCGCATCCAATCGGAGCGCTCGAAAAGCTACGCTTTCGCGTCACCCTCAACACTGATAACCGCTTGATGAGTCGAACATCTATGACTCACGAGATGGAAGAGGTCGTTAAGGCTTTTGATTGGACTTTTACTGATCTGCAGCGCGTGACAGTAAATGCGCTTAAGTCAGCTTTTATTCCTTTTGAAGAGCGCTTGGCAATAATTGAGAACCAAGTTAAGCCTGCCTACGCAGCCATATCAGCTGAGTAATTAAATCCCGATGGGATGCCAGACTGTTTTGGCTTCCATAAATGCCAAGATGCGCTGTGGTGATTTCGCAGAGCTAAATGTATGGATGCGCTTGAGATTATCTGCGCCCAACTTCTGCGCCTCAGTGAGATCTTTCTTAGATAGCCCAGTGGCATCGAGCGCGTCGATATCCATGTGAGAGGCAGCCCATGATGAGAGCTCTGATGCTTTTCCAGTGAGAATATTGAGCACACCCGCTGGAAGATCTGATGTTGCAAGTGCCTCAGATAGCGTGATTGCGCTCAGTGGATATTTCTCTGATGCCACCACAACTGCGGTGTTACCGGATGCGATCACTGGAGCAACTGCGTTAACTAAACCAAGGAGTGAAGGCTTGGAATCAGCGAAAATTCCAACAACGCCAATCGCTTCCGGAGTGGTGAAGTTATAGAAAGGTCCGGCAACAGGATTTGTAGCGCCAGCGAGTGCGGATAATTTATCGGTCCAGCCGGCATACCAAACCCAAGTATCGATCGCTTCTTGCACTTGAGCGAGCGCAGACTTAGAGGTGACGCCCTCCATGGCCACAATCTCTTTCACGAATTGATCGGTGCGACCTTCCATGATTTCTGCGATGCGATACAAAATCTGTCCACGCAAGTAGGCGGTAGCGCCTGCCCAGGAAGATTGCGCAGCGCGAGCAGCGGTCACTGCATCGCGAAGATCTTTGCGTGAGGCCAGAGATGGATTAGCTAGGAACTTTCCTTTGGCATCTTTGACTTCATAGACGCGACCAGATTCACTTCTTGGGAATGCGCCGTTGATATAGAGCTTGTATGTCTTCATGACATCGATACGTTCTGCGCTCATTACTTTGCTCCCTTCAAGTAAGCCGCAAGGCCATGGCGGCCACCTTCACGTCCCCAGCCAGATTCCTTATAGCCACCAAATGGACTGGTGGGGTCGAACTTATTAAAGGTATTTGCCCAGATCACGCCAGCTTTTAACTTCTGGGCAGTCCAGAGAACGCGAGAACCCTTATCGCTCCAAACGCCAGCAGAGAGTCCGTAAGGCGTGTTGTTCGCCTTTTCGATCGCTTCAGCTGGTGTGCGGAAAGTAAGAATGGAAAGTACTGGCCCAAAGATCTCATCGCGCGCAATGCGATGTGATTGTGAGACACCAGTGAAAATTGTTGGGGGATACCAGAAGCCTTGGGTCGGTAGATCGCACTTTGGACTCCACCGCTCTGCACCTTCGAGATCTCCAGTACCTGCAATCTCCTTGATCCGAGCCAACTGCTCAGAGCTATTGATTGCCCCTAGATCTGTGTTTTTATCCAAGGGATTTCCAACGCGGATAAGTGACATGCGACGCTTCAACTTTTCGACGACTTCATCTAATACGTTCTCTTGCACCAGCAAGCGAGAACCAGCACAACAGACATGTCCTTGATTAAAGAAAATTCCGTTGACGATTCCTTCAACACTTTCATCGATAGCTGCATCTTCATAAACAATATTTGCAGCTTTACCACCGAGCTCAAGTGTCACGCTCTTCTTGGTACCAGCAACCGCGCGCGCAATCGCCTTACCAACTTCCGTAGATCCGGTAAATGCAATTTTGTCGACGCCCGGGTGATTGACCAAGTGGGAGCCAGTAGCGCCATCTCCAGTAATGATATTTACAACGCCAGCGGGAAGGCCGGCTTGTTGACAGACTTCTGCAAACAAAAGCGCCGTGAGTGGGGTGGTCTCAGCAGGCTTTAATACAACGGTATTTCCGGTAGCAAGTGCTGGTGCAACTTTCCAAGCCAACATCAATAATGGGAAGTTCCACGGAATGATTTGAGCAACCACGCCATGTGGCTTAGGTGAGTCACCGGCGCCGGCATATTGCAATTTATCGGCCCAACCTGCGTGATAAAAAAAGTGGGCTGCTGCAAGTGGAATATCGGTATCGCGCGACTCCCGAATCGGCTTGCCATTATCGAGAGTTTCCAAAACTGCGAATTCACGGGCACGTTCTTGCAAAATTCGAGCGATTCGAAATAAGTATTTACCGCGCTCTGCAGCTGGCATTTTTGACCAGGTCTTGGTGAAGGCAGTACGAGCGGAAGTGACTGCAGCATTTACATCTGCGAGATCGGCATAGCCGACCTTGGCGAGGACTTCCTCAGTGGCTGGATTGATGGTGGCAAAGCGCTTGCCGGACTTCGCTGCGACGAACTTTCCGTTGATAAAAAGGTTGTATTCGGCCTTGATATCTACAATTGCTGTGGATTCAAGTGCTGGGGCGTAGTCGAATGTCGTCATAGCTCTCTTCTTAATCGAGTGTTACGTATTGTGGACTGGAATAGTGACCATCGCGCATTTTCATGCGTTGCATCAAAAGATCATTGAGCAGGGCGCTGGCGCCAATTCGGAAGAGAGCGGGATTTAGCCACTCTGGCCCGGCTGTCTCGTTTACTAGAACAAGTTGTTTGATGGCATCTTTAGTGGTGCGGATACCACCAGCAGGCTTCACGCCAATGCGTGTACCAGTCATGGCGTAATAATCGCGGACTGCTTCGAGCATCACTAGAACAACAGGAGGAGTGGCAGCCGGTGCAACTTTGCCCGTGCTGGTCTTGATGAAATCTGCGCCGGCAAGCATTGCCAAGTAGGAGGCTTTGCGAACATTGTCATAAGTGACGAGCTCACCGGTCTCGAAAATAACTTTGAGATGGGCTCGGTCACCGCATAGCTCTTTGATCAAGACTATTTCGTCAAAAACTTCGCCTAAGCGGCCGGCAAGGAATGCGCCACGATCAATCACCATATCGATTTCGCCCGCACCATTATCGAGCGCATCAAGTGTGTCTTGTTTCTTCACTTCAATACTCGCACGACCAGATGGAAAGGCAGTCGATACTGCAGCTACTGGAATATCTCTTCCGCCAATGAGATCTAAATGGTCACGAGCAATTTTGACCATATCGTTGTAGACGCAGATTGCTCCAACATGAGGGACAGTGGAATCTGTGGGATCGGGGCGAACCGCTTTCGTAGCCAGCGCCTTAACTTTGCCAGGTGTATCTGCGCCTTCCAGGGTGGTGAGATCAACCATGGAGATAGCCATATCGATGGCCCAATTCTTGGATGTGGTCTTAATGCTGCGAGTGCCAAGCATTGCGGCACGTGCTTCAACTCCCACTTGATCTACCGGCGGGAGCGTTTTTAAGAATTGTTTGAGCGAAGCTTCGCTGCCATCAATGAGAGTTTTCATGTGAGCATCTTCATTACATCAGCACGAAGCAGAGCAACCATCTCTTCTGCCCGAGCTCGATCACTATCGCTACCACTGGGACGCACGACTTCAATGTAGCACTTCATCTTTGGCTCAGTGCCACTTGGGCGAATGATTATGCGAATGCCATCATCGAGAAATAGCCGAACGCCATTTGTTGGCGGTAGACCTGAAGTTGGCTTAGCTAAATCTTCAAATTTCTTTACTGCAAAGCCAGCGATATCAGCCGGGGTATTTGTGCGGAGGGAGGTCAATACTTGCTCGACTTGTGCTAAATCATTTACTCGAACCGAAACTTGCTCGGTGCGGTGAAATCCAAAGGTGTTCCAAATTTCATCGAGGTATTCGATAACCGATGAACCTTCTCGCTTGAGGACTCCAGCAATTTTGGCGAGCATGAGCGCAGCGGATACACCATCTTTATCATTCACAGTTTTGGGATCAACTGCGTATCCCAGCGCTTCCTCATATCCGTATGACAAATTCTCGATTTTTGCGAGCCATTTAAAGCCCGTGAGAACTTCCTTAAATTCAATTCCATTTTTTGCTGCAACTTTGGAAAGTAATGACGAGGAGACAATTGAGTTTCCAAATGCATGGCCAATATTGCGCTCGGGAAGTCTGGTGGCGATGTAGTAGCCAAGAACTGCACCAACTTCATCACCACGAAGCATGCGCCATCCGTGAATGGGATCATTGACTGCCGCCGCACATCGATCCGCATCGGGATCATTAGCGATGACAATATCTGCGCCATGTGCTCGCGCGCTCTCTAGAGAGAGATCGATCGCACCTGGCTCTTCTGGATTAGGAAATTTTACGGTTGGGAAATCTGGATCTGGTTTTGCTTGGGCATCGACCAAGATGGGCTGTGAGAAGCCAGCTTTCAAGAAGACCCATTGGATCATCTCGGTTCCGACGCCATGCATTGCCGAATAAACAACTTTTATATCTTCTGGTTCGGAAATCAGCGCTGCAGTTTTGTTGGCATATTTATTTATGACGGTGTCGTCGAGAACCGTCCAACCAGTACCACGTGGTTGGGGCGTATTAATGGATGCGATATTTGCTGCAATCTCTTCATCGACAGGGGAGATGATTTGTGATCCAGCAAAGCGAATTCCATCGACGGTGCCACCAAGGTAAACCTTGTAACCATTATCTTCCGGGGGATTGTGACTCGCGGTCACCATAATTCCGCAATCAGCCCCGAGCTCATTTACTGCAAAAGCCAGGACGGGTGTAGGAAGTGGACGAGGCAAAATCGAAACCTTAAGTCCAGCTCCAGTAAAAATCTCTGCGCTCTCTTGTGTGAAATCTTCAGAGCCATGACGCGCATCGCGGCCAATCACTACAGAGGTAAGTCCGCGCTTCTTTAAATACATGGCAATACCCGCAGCTGCGCGACCAACAACTGCTCGGTTCATACAGGAAGGACCTGGACCTACGGGACCGCGAAGTCCGGCAGTACCAAATTGGAGGAAGCCGCTAAAGGATTTTTGGAGCGATTCTAAATTTCCAGCATCGAGCCATTCGCGCAAGGTAGCGCAAGTCGCGGGATCTGGATCTAGTGCAATCCACTCCTGAACTTCTGCGCGCAGCTCGGCTGGGATCATATTTTGTGCAGAACCTTGCTGAGCAATTCACCCATGCGACCTGCAGCAGCTTTACCAGCAGCCATCACTTCTTCATGGCTGAGCTTCTCGCCGGTCATGCCTGCGGCAGCGTTAGAGACAAGGGAAATTCCAAGAACTTCTGCGCCAAGTGCGTGAGCTGCAATTGCTTCTGGAACGGTAGACATACCAACTAAATCCGCGCCCATGGTACGAAGCATTTTGATTTCGGCTGGGGTCTCATAGGCCGGTCCACGCCAATGTACATAGACACCTTCTTTAAGTGAAGCATCTTCTGCTTTTACAATTTCACGAATGCGCTTGGAATAGAGATCAGTGAGATCGACAAAATTTGCACCAATGAGTGGCGATGTTGCCGTCATAGAAATGTGATCGCGGATCAGGACAGGCTCTCCCACTTTGTAATCAGCATTGATACCACCACAAGCGTTAGTGAGTACGACTACCTTGCAACCAGCTTTAACCGCAGTGCGCGCACCATGAACAACTGGCTCGATTCCTTTGCCTTCATATAAATGCGTACGACCAAGAAAGACGAGCGCGCGAATTGTGCCCTTGGCGCCTTGCAGATCATAGGAGCGAATCACTCCACCATGGCCGGCAACAGTAGGCGCTAGGAATCCTCGCAAATCTGTTGCTGGAAATTCATGAGTGGGAGTGCCAAGCGCATCAGCAGCCGAAATCCATCCTGATCCCATTACAAGTGCAACATCGTGGTGATCTTTGCCGGTAATCGTTGCGAGGGCTTTAGCTGCAGCTTCTGCTGTGCCAAGTGGATCTGAATATAGGTCGCTCATGTGCCCAAACTTATCGCGTCTGGAAGCGATTAGTTAGTGGGGCGTTTTGCCAAGTCTTCTAGGTAGTCGATCGGAGCATCCGCGGCGATCGCGGCATCGAGCATGATCGATAAATAACGTTTGCTCGGTAATCCGCCCTCAAAGGCGTTTAAGACATAGATATATGCCAACTCTTCGCCATTCATTGTGTGAACTCTCACACGAATCTTTGTGTAGAGGTCTAGCTGTGCACCCTCCCACCTATCGAGCGCTTTCTCATCTGCTTTTGTTAAATCATAGAGCGAGACAAAAACGCGGGAGTGCGGCTCTTCAACGACGGTGGCTAATGCGCCTTCCCAACCAATATCTTCGCCACCAAATGTCAGGCGCCAATTCTCTAACCAACCAATACCGCGATGGGGCGAATGTGGAGCGCGCTCTAACATCTGCGCCGGATCCATATTCGATCCATATGCAGCGTAAAGAGTCATGAGGGGAGTTTAATCCTCGATATTACAAAGTGAGGTCCCGCTTGCCACGGTTTCGCCAACGCTGACATTGAGCTTGGCAACAATGCCAGCTTTGTGAGCGATGAGAGGTTGCTCCATCTTCATGGCTTCAAGTACAACGATCAAATCACCTTGCTCAACGCGATCACCATTTGCTTTAACAATTTTTACGACAGTGCCTTGCATCGGGGATTCGAGTGAGTCGCCAGCGACTTTAGAGATTCCAGATCCCTTGACCCGGTGGCGCTTCTCTACCGGCTCGGGTGTATGAATCACAACATCGAATCGCTTGCCATTGACTTCAGCGACAACTTTACGAGAAGCAGCTTTTGTTTCAGCGACACCCGCTTTGAAATTAAATGCTTCGATCTCATTCTTAAATTCATTTTCAATGTAGCTGGTGTAGACCGTGAAATCCTTAGTAAATGCCGGATCTTCTACGATCGCACGGTGAAAGGGAAGCGCGGTAGCTAGGCCACCAATTTCAAATTCACGCAGTGCGCGGCGAGCACGTTCGATTGCTTCTTCCCGAGTTGCGGCCGTAACTATCAACTTTGCTAGAAGTGAATCGAAGTGAGATCCGATGGTGTGGCCATGATCAAAGCCGGCATCGATACGAACGCCTGGACCTGAAGGCACTTCCCACTTGGTGATAGTTCCTAGCGAGGGTAAGAAGCCCTTGCCTGGGTCTTCACCGTTGATGCGAAATTCAATACTGTGACCACGAACAACAGGATCGATCGGGCTAATTGCTAAACCATCAGCAATCCGGAATTGTTCACGAACTAGATCAAGACCTGTCACTTCTTCTGATACTGGATGTTCTACCTGCAACCGAGTATTTACTTCTAAGAATGAAATCGTGCCATCGACTCCGATCAGGAACTCGCAAGTACCGGCGCCGATATAGCCAGCTTTCTTCATTATCGCCTTAGAAGATGAATAGAGCTCATCAATCTGGGCTTGAGAAAGGAATGGTGCTGGAGCTTCTTCTACTAATTTCTGGTGGCGACGTTGTAATGAGCAGTCGCGAGTAGAAACAACTACTGCATTGCCATGCGTATCCACTAAACATTGGGTCTCGACGTGGCGAGGCTTATCTAGGTAGCGCTCTACGAAACATTCTCCACGGCCAAAGCCAGTAATTGCTTCACGCACAGCAGATGCGAAAAGCTCTGGAATTTCTTCAATTGTGTGGGCAACTTTGAGTCCACGTCCGCCACCGCCATGCGCCGCCTTGATAGCAACTGGCAGTCCATGCTCTTTCGCGAAAGCGATGATCTCTTCTGGAGTATCAACTGGATCGATAGTGCCGGCAACAAGTGGAGCTCCGACATCTGCTGCAATTTTGCGAGCCGAGACTTTATCGCCGAGGGAGCGAATTGCAGCTGGAGGTGGTCCAATCCAAATAAGACCTGCGGCAATTACTCGATCAGCAAAATCTGCATTCTCCGATAAGAATCCATAACCTGGATGTACTGCATCTGCGCCAGATTTCTTGGCAATCTCAATAATTTTGTTTTGATCCAGATAAGTTTCGGCAGCGGAGAGTCCTTCCAAAGCAAATGCTTCATCGGCCGTGGCGACGTGAAGCGAAGTGCGATCTTCATCAGAGTAAATAGCGATGGATTTAATTCCATGATCACGGGCTGCACGAGCAACGCGTACTGCGATCTCCCCACGATTAGCAATCAATACCGACTTCATCATGAGGCTTTACCCATTTCTGCTATCTCTTGCCATTCAAGTCCCAGGGTATTTACTGCGCGACGGAGAAGTGAGAGTGAGAGACCGATGATTCCGCTGGGGTCACCAATGATCTGAGAGATAAAAGGCGCACTGAGACCATCGAGGGTAAATCCGCCAGCAACTTCTAGTGGCTCACCGGATGCGACATATGCCTTAATTTCAGCATCGCTCATCTCTGCAAATGTCACCGTCGATGTTGAAATATCAGAAATTTCAATGCCTTGTTTGGTATCGATAATGCAATGTCCAGTATGAAGTAGACCGGTTTTGCCACTGAGCACTTTGGAGCGAGCAATAGCATTCTCTGGAGTCAGTGGCTTGCCCAGAGATTTACCTTCAAATTCAAATGTTGAGTCACAACCAATGATTAATGCATTATCGCCTGCTTGGTCGCGCACCGCATGGGCTTTCATTACGGCAAGTGCGATTACAAGCTCTGATGGTGAAAGGGAATTGAATTCTGGATCTTCTTCATCGACACCACTCACAATGATGTGGGGAGTTATTCCACATGAATTTAGGAGTCGCTTACGTGATTTCGACGCGGAGGCTAAAACAACTGTGCGAGCTGACATTAGAAGCTCTGCCCCCATTTACGAGGAAGTGGCTGGCGGAGTTGAGATTTGCGCCAGAGTGATGCACGTGAGTCTTTGCGCGTTTCCGGAATACGTAGCGCTTTACCAATCGCAATGATCTCTTCTCGAGTGGCGGGACCATTTGTGATCGTAAATTTTTGAGTACGAAGGCGCATGTTAAAGCGGAATGTTTCCGTGCTTGCGCGGAGGAAGAGCTACCCGCTTATTACGAAGCGCAAATAGCGCCTTCACGATTTGCTGACGAGTCTCTTGCGGCTCAATTACTGCATCTACAAAACCACGATCCGCAGCGATATAAGGGTTAAGCAAAGTATCTTCATACTCATCAATTAGTTCTTTGCGACGAGCATCCACATCTTTAGCGTCAGCCAAATCCTTACGGTGCAAGATATTGACCGCACCTTGTGCGCCCATCACAGCAATCTGAGCTGTTGGCCAAGCAAGATTGACATCAGCTCCCAGATGCTTGGAGCCCATCACGATGTACGCGCCACCGTAGGCCTTGCGAGTAATAACGGTAATAAGAGGAACTGATGCTTCGCCATATGCGTAAATCAACTTAGCGCCGCGACGGATGATGCCATCCCATTCTTGTTCGGTGCCAGGCAAGAAGCCAGGGACATCGACGAGAGTGACGATGGGAATTCCAAAAGCATCACACGTGCGAACAAATCGCGCAGCTTTTTCGGATGCATCGATATCTAGTGTGCCGGCCAGCTGTGAAGGTTGGTTAGCGATGATGCCGACCGAACGTCCTTCAATCCGTCCAAAGCCAACGATGACATTTGGTGCAAATAGCTCATGTGACTCGAGGAATTCTGCCTCATCCACGATCGCTTCAATGAGAACTTTCATGTCATAAGGCTTATTGGGATTATCTGGAATCAATGAATCGAGTGCGCGATCAGATGGCGCAACATCTTGGCTCTCGGTGGGTTCAAGAACTGGTGATTCATCCATATTGTTAGATGGCAAGTAAGACAGGAGTGCCTTTACATAATCCAGCGCATCATCTTCGCTCTCTGCCAGGTAATGAGAGTTTCCAGTCTTGGCGCTATGCGTTGCGGCGCCGCCTAGTTCTTCCATTCCAACTTCTTCGCCGGTGACTGCCTTAATAACATCAGGGCCAGTAATAAACATATGGGATGTTTCATTGACCATAATCGTGAAATCAGTAATCGCAGGTGAATATACGGCGCCGCCAGCGCATGGTCCGAGAATTACAGAAATCTGAGGAATGACACCAGATGCACGAACGTTGCGCTTAAAAATTTCGCCATACATAGAGAGTGAGGCAACACCCTCTTGAATGCGTGCTCCGCCGGAATCATTGAGTCCAACGATTGGGATTCCGCTCTTCATGGCGAAGTCCATAACCTTGACGATCTTCTCGCCAACTACTTCACCGAGGGATCCACCAAAGACTAGAAAGTCTTGGGAGTAAATTGCAATGGGACGACCGTCAACTGTTGCGTGGCCAGTAACAACTCCATCACCGTAGGCACGATTCTTATCCATGCCGAAGTTAGTGGAGCGATGGCGGGCAAAGGAATCCATCTCAACGAAGGAACCAGCGTCGACCAGCTTTTCAATCCGCTCACGAGCGGTGTACTTACCCGCAGTGTGGCGCTTCTCAATTGCAGCAGGTGAACCGCTGCTCTCCGCCTCTAAACGACGGCGACGAAGATCTGCGATCTTTCCGGCTGTTGTACGAATATCATCAGTCACAGCCATACGGTACTAGTGATGAGGCCTCAATTGAACCCAGGTGCACGCGCGTTATTAGATGTGAGTGAGATTTCTCGCGCACTTGCGACCCCTTACTGGCGAGTATCTCTGGTCGATGAGATCGATTCCACTCAAACCGCACTTCGTGCAAGTTCGCCATCTGCGGGAGATGTTTTAGTTACAGAATTTCAGAGCGCAGGTCGCGGAAGACTTGATCGCACATTTAGCGCAACCAAAGGAAGCGCACTTCTCTTCTCTTTCTATATGCAACCCACTCGCACAAAAACGGAGTGGGGATTCATCCCCTTACTTGCTGGTCTTACTGTTGCAGAAGTTCTCAATGTGCACACACATTCAGATAAGTATTCGACTAAGTGGCCAAATGATATTTTGATTAACACAAAGAAAGTTGCGGGTTTACTCGCAGAAGTTTCTGGCGATGGCGTAATTGTTGGAATTGGAATAAATGTGTCGATGACTGATGATCAATTACCAGTGCCTACTGCAACATCTCTCTTCATTGAGTCAGGTCAAACTATTGATCGCAATGCACTTCTCGCAGATTTGCTCAATGCATTTGCGAAGAATTTTCAGAGTTGGGAGCGCGGCGCAGATCTGCGCGGGCACTATCGAGGGCTTTCTTCCACTTTAGGATCAAAGATCGAGATTTCACGGCCAGATGGTACGAATCAAGCGGGCACTGCCATTGATATCGATCTTTCTGGAGCGCTGATACTTGCAGGCGGGGAAGTGGTCACCGTCGGCGATATTTCCCACATTCGTTAGCAGGTAAACTTCACCAGTGAGCTTTCCACGCGTAGGTGTAATCGGTGCCGGACAACTCGCGCGCATGATGGCGATACCCGCAAATAATCTGGGAATCTCCTTTCGCGTCTTTGCTGCAATTCCTAATGATTCAGCGGCTCAGGTCGCTAACTTTGTAATTGGTGATTACACCAACGCAGTAGATGTTTTAGCTTTTGCGCAAGAGTGTGACGTTATTACCTTTGAACACGAGCTCGTTCCAGCGACTGTAATTCGCGAACTCGAAAAGCGTGGCGTCAAGGTCTATCCCAAAGCTGATTCATTTCAGTATTCCCAGAACAAATTATTGATGCGTGAGAAGATGGCTGAAATTGGCCTGCCTAATCCGAAGTGGCAGAAATATGAAGGCGGTGCAGTTGATATTGCCTTTCCTTTGATCGCCAAAGTCCCCACTGGTGGTTATGACGGTCGTGGGGTGTATGTCATCAAGAACCAGGAAGAGCTGCAATCCCTATATTTGGAAGTTAAATCTCCACTTTTATTAGAAGAGAAACTCAATTTCGATTATGAAATTTCGGTGATGGTGGCGCGATCACCGCATGAACAAGCTGCGACCTGGCCCGCGACCCTTACGATTCAAAGTGATGGTATTTGCACCCAGACAGTGACTCCGGTGCCAGACATTTCTCACGAACTCTCCACTTCGGTTCAAAGTGCTGCCTTATCAATTGCGCAAGCAATTTCCCTGGTCGGTGTAATGGCGGTCGAAATATTTGTAGTGGGAGATAAATTCTTCATCAACGAACTCGCACTTCGCCCTCACAACTCTGGCCACTGGAGCATCGAAGGATCCCAGACCAGCCAATTCGAACAACATCTCCGAGCGATTCTCGATCTTCCGCTGGGTTCAACTTCGATGGTCGCGCCATATGCAGTGATGGGAAATGTTTTAGGGGGCGAGAAGCACGATATGTATCGCCCATATCTGCATTTGATGGCCCGCAGGCCTGATCTTCACTTCCATCAATATGGCAAAGAAGTAAAGCCCGGACGCAAAATTGGCCATGTCACCATGATTGGTGATGATCTTCTACAATTACAACACGAAGTCACCCACGCAGTTGATTACATGAGCGGAGTTATCGATGAGTAAATCAGTAGCGATTGTGATGGGATCTGATTCTGATTGGCCAATCATGGAAGAAGCTGCGAAAGCTTTAGATGCATGCGGCATTTCTTATAATGTTGATGTCGTTAGCGCACATCGCACACCGACTGAGATGTTGGATTTTGCCAAGGGCGCACAAGCCGCGGGTTATCAAGTAATTATTGCTGGCGCAGGTGGCGCAGCACATTTGCCAGGCATGATTGCAGCAGCCACAACACTTCCCGTTATCGGCGTTCCAGTGCCGCTCAAGTATTTGGATGGCATGGATTCACTTCTCTCGATTGTCCAGATGCCGGCTGGAATTCCCGTTGCAACAGTGGGGGTGGGCAATGCTAAAAATGCTGGGCTGCTCGCTGCTCGAATTATTGGATCATCTGATGCTGCTATATCGGCAAAAGTTGCCGAGCTAATGGAATCTGCGCGTGCTGAATCTTTAGAAAAAGGAAAGAACCTCAACGCTAAGCGCGATCACCGCACCGGTTTTTAATTACTGGCGCGACCAAGTGCACGGAATTTCCATCCCGCAGCGATCCACTTATCTCGATCTAAGGCATTGCGTCCATCAATCATGATGGCATTAGTGACAAGTTTTTTAAGTTCTACTGGATCAATCTCACGATAAATCTTCCACTCGGTGAGGTGAAGAACTAAATCTGCTCCTGCTACACACTCATCAACTGACTCCGCATATTTCAACGCTGGGAAGCGCTTCTGTGCTGGACGAATCGCCTTTGGATCATGAATTGTCACGATCGCACCAGCAGCATGAATTTGGGCTGCGATATCAAGGGCTGGGGAGTCGCGCACATCATCGCTATCTGGCTTGAAGGCAGCGCCAAGTACGGCAATCTTCTTGCCAGTTAAATCTTCGGTGAGATCTTTACGTACAAGTTCAATCACGCGTTGGCGCGCCCGTAAATTAATCGAATCAATTTCGCGTAAGAATTCGAGCGCTTGCTCTGCACCTAACTCTCCAGCGCGAGCCATAAAGGCGCGAATATCCTTAGGTAGACAGCCACCACCAAATCCGATTCCTGCTTGCAAGAAGCGAGAACCGATACGTGGGTCATATCCGATTGCTTTAGCTAAGACGGTGACATCGCCACCTGCTGCTTCGCAGATCTCCGCCATTGCATTAATAAATGAGATTTTGGTAGCAAGAAAAGAGTTTGCAGCAACTTTAACGAGCTCAGCGGTGGGCAGATCTGCGCGAACCCAAGGGGTATTGGTATCAAGATTAGATTTGTAGAGCTCTTTAAGTTTGGCTTCCGCAGCATCACTTGTGACGCCAACAACTAAGCGATTTGGTCGCAAGGTATCTTCAACTGCAAAGCCTTCACGTAAGAACTCTGGGTTCCACGCTAATTCAACTGCAGGATTAATCTCTGTGAGGCGAGCACTTAAGCGCTGAGCAGTGCCGACCGGAACAGTGGATTTACCGACGATAAGTGATCCAGCTTTAGCTACTGGAGCGATCGCCTCGAGCGCTGAATCAACGAAGCGCATATCCGCAGCCAAGCTATTTTCTTGCTGAGGGGTGCCCACACAAATAAAGTGAATATCGGCATCTGCAAGATCGTTAAATGAAGTGGTGAAGCTAAGGCGGCCACTCTTTATCTCTGCGGCAAGAAGTTCTTCGAGTTCTGGCTCATAGAAAGGAACTTTGCCTTGCTTCAGGAGCGCAATTTTCTCAGAATCAAGATCGAGGCCAATGACTGAGAAACCCAGGGATGCAATACATGCAGCATGTGTTGCACCGAGGTATCCCGTGCCGATTACCGAAACTTTGAGCGTCATCAAGGCGATAGTAACTGATTCGAACGCGATGAACGGGTACCGTCGGAGGCTATGAGCGCATTTACGAGTGAGTGGCCGGGGGTTTCAGTCGTCCTGCCCATTCTTAATGAAGAGCGCCACTTGCAAGATGCAATTACCGCAATTCTCAAGGCCGACTATCCCGGTGAGCTCGAAGTAATTTTGGCGCTCGGACCATCGAAGGATCGTACCGATGAGATTGCAGCTCAATTAGTAAAGATGGATGCGCGCGTAAAATTAGTAGCCAGCCCAACTGGTCGCACTGCTACGGGACTTAATGCTGCCATTGCACAATCTGCATATCCCATCATTACTCGGATTGATGGTCATGCTGAAATTACTACTCATTACATTCGAGATGCAGTGTCGATCATGAAATCGACAGGCGCCGTAAATGTTGGCGGAATTATGGCGGCCGTCGGTACAACTCTCTTTGAGCGAGCCGTTGCCACCGCAATGAGATCTCCATTGGGTGTGGGGGCGTCTCGCTTTCACACGGGGGGAGTTGCGGGACCTGCCGACACCGTTTATCTCGGAACTTTCAATAAGGCAGCCCTACTTGCCGCAGGCGGGTATGACGAGCGTTATACGCGTGCCCAAGATTGGGAACTTAATTTTCGGCTACGCAAAAATGGTGGAGTAATTTGGTTTGACCCATCTCTCGTCGTTACGTATCGTCCACGTTCAACGGTCAAAGCACTTGCAAAGCAATATTTCCAATATGGCAGATGGCGTCATGCTGTTTCTCGTAGCCATAAAGGTTCAGTAAATTATCGTTATTTGGCACCACCAACTGCCGACCTCATTATTTTCACTTCACTTATTGGCGGAATTTTTAATCCACTTCTCTTTATTCCGGCCGGTGGATATTTCCTAGCTATCATGGCGGGAGCGCTCGCTATTGGAAAATCTTTCGGTGAAAAATTAATTCTCCCTGTTGTCTTAGCGACAATGCATATCGTGTGGGGGCTGGGTTACCTCACCTCGCCGCCCGGGTTAATTACTGAAGAAGAATAAAATGAGAAAACTTCTCCCCGTCTTAATCGCAGCTCTCGCTTTCGCACTCCCATCGGCACACGCAGAAGCAGCGCCCGCCTCATTTACATTTGCTGGCTCCGGATATGGCCATGGAGTTGGATTGAGCCAAATTGGCGCGAAGGGCCAAGCGCTAGAAAGTCACACGGCTACCGAAATCATTAAGTATTACTTTCCGGGAACAGAAGTCACACCCATCGAAGATACTCAGACGATTCGCGTGAATGTGGGACATCAATTGCTCACTGCAAAAATTTCGCTTGATAAAAAATTTCCCACAGCATCAGCCCAGATATTCGCTGGCGAAACAACTACTGCAGGTCTATTAAGCGGACGTTCAATTCTCGCCTTTTCCATCATGGGAAAACAGATTGCACTGACGTCGACCCTGGGTAGTGCAAACACCCCATTAGGCGTGAGTTCGCTCTGGACGATTCGCTGGGATTCCAATACCTCACTTCTCAATCTCAATACGGGAACTTCCATCGGACTTCGCTATGGCTATATCCAAGTTCGTGCAGTTCCGATTACTGGCCAGGGTTATCGAATAGAGATTACTGACACGATGAGATTGCACGATGAGTACCTATATGGAATCAGTGAAGTTCCCTCATCCTGGCCCGCCGAAGCAATGGCCGCTCAAGTAATTGCATCTCGAACATATGCGCTGAGTCGAATGAATGTGGTGCGCAAGTCTTGTGATTGCCATATTTACAGCACTAAGTACGACCAAAATTATGCGGGCTACTCCAAGGAGAGCGAAGTGAAGTGGGGAACTTTTTGGAAGAGCGCAGTCAATGCAACCATGGTGGATGAAAGTCATGGACTAGTAGCCACATATAACGCTTCTCCCATCAGCATTTTCTTCTCATCATCTTCCGGCGGATATACCGCACGAAGTGAAGATGTCTGGGGGACCGCTTATCCCTATTCGGTAAGCGTGCCCGATCCATGGAGCATTGATCCGAAATTGAATCCGAAATATGCACAGTGGGTGCGGTCAATTCCCCAGTCGACAATGGCGCATGCTTTTGGCTTGCCCGATGTCACCAAGTATCTGATTAATTCGCGAACACCCACCGGGGCTGTCCTATATATAACGGGATATGCCAGTAACGGAACTAAGAAGAAATTATCGGTGAGCGATTTTAAAACTGCAGTGAAGTTGCCATCGTCCTGGTTTGATCTTCCAGCAAGTGTTACTCCAGCAGCTAATTAAAGCGAGCTAATTAGCGTGCAGGACAGAATTTAATCCGCCCCAATCGCCAGTCTTAGGTAGCGCTTCGAGCGCGCCACTCTGTGAGTTGCGACGGAAGAGCAGATTGTTCGCACCGGATAGTTCGCGGCCTTTTACGACAGTGCCATCGGGTAATGAAATCTTTGACCCACCGGTGATGTAAACACCTGATTCAACAACGCAATCATCACCTAGTGAAATTCCAATTCCGGCGTTTGCGCCCAAGAGGGAGCGTTCCCCGATTGAAATAACTTCTTTGCCGCCGCCAGAAAGTGTTCCCATAATGGAGGCGCCGCCACCGATATCGCTGCCATCTCCCACGACAACTCCGGCGCTAATGCGACCTTCGACCATCGACTTACCGAGAGTTCCGGCATTGAAATTAACAAAACCTTCGTGCATGACGGTCGTGCCACTTGCCAGGTGGGCGCCGAGACGAACGCGATCGGCATCTGCAATTCGCACACCTTCTGGAACGACGTAGTCGACCATGCGAGGAAACTTATCGACACCATAAACAGTGAGCGCACCTAACTTGGCGCGAAGACGAGGAGCGACTTGGTTAAATGTGGAGAGCGAACAAGGTCCAGCAGAAGTCCATGCAACATTAGGAAGCATTCCAAAGACGCCATCCAAATTTAAGCCATGTGGCCGAACGATGCGATGCGAGAGAAGACTTAACCGCAAGTAAGCATCTGAAACGTTTGTGGGAGCAGAATCTAAATCGATCTCAAGGGCAACAACTGTGCGTGTGACATCGCGAATGGAATCTATGCCTAGGAGGTCTTTGAGATCAGGAGCCGGATGAGAAGCAAGTTCGCCAAGTCCAAGATCGGAATACCAAGTATCAAGTACTTCACCTGAAGAAGTCGTGGTGGCAATCCCGTATCCATATGCGCTTCGTGTCATAGGTGAACGCTATCAAATGCACATACAATTACGCGCATGCGTATCTCCGTTTATTGCTCATCTGCGCCCGATATTGATCCCAAATATCTCGAACTCGCCTATCAAGTGGGAGCAGCGATCGGTAAAGAAGGTTGGGATCTGGTGTGGGGTGGCGGCGCAATCTCCATGATGGGTGAAGTCGCGCGAGGTGCGCGCGAAAATGGTGCCAAAACTATCGGTGTTATACCGGAGAAATTATTTAAGAAAGAGATTCAAGATCCGCAAGCGAGCGAGATGCACGTTGCATCTGACATGCGCACTCGCAAAGCAAAGCTGGAAGAATTATCTGATGCATTTATTACGTTGCCTGGTGGTATTGGAACGCTCGAAGAGTTCTTTGAAATTTGGGTTGGGCGATATTTAGAGTTTCATCCCAAGCCAATCGCTGTCTGCGATCCCTATGGAGCATTCGCCCCACTGCAAGAAGCGATCAGTCATTTGACCGATTTAAAATTTATGAAGGAAGGGCAAGCCCATTTAGTCGCATGGTGCAGCGATGTTCCCTCCACCATCTCCTCACTGAGAACACATTTAAGTTAATCTGAGCCCATGAGCAATCAGGGGAAATCTATTGGCGATCTCATCGCCGAGCTCCCCGAGGAAGAGCGCTTTATTCTCCAACTTCATTTAGTTAAAGGAATCTCCCCAGCGAAGATTGCAGATGCGCTCGGAGTCCCACCCCGTGCTGTCGAGAGCGTTATCACGGCCGGCAAGTCCCGCCTAATTACCGCGTTAAATGAGGGTTAATAACAGCCCAATTCTCGATTTCACAAGGTGCATAACAATGCGAGATACTTAGCGCCTTGAATTAAACGTTTCACAAGAGAGTTTCCCCCGAGCAAGAGGAGCACAACATGGCAGCCATGAAACCGCGCACTGGCGATGGACCCATGGAAGTGACCAAGGAAGCTCGAAGCCTGGTTATGCGAATTCCACTAGAAGGCGGCGGACGTCTCGTCGTTGAATTAAATGTCGAAGAAGCAACCAATCTTGGTAATGCTCTTCAAGCAGCAGTCTCTCTCGTCAAGAAGTAGGAGAGTGCGATCGCCGCAAAGGCGAGTGGAATAGTCACAACAGTCCCAATAATTGCAAGCAGTAGTGCGCTGCCAGAAAGACTGAGCTCGGCAAAAAGAAGCGAGACCGAAAGCCCCAAAGTAGCCAAAAACCCAGCAAGAATTAAATTCTTTGGCGAAAGTTCTGATGAATGTTGAAGAATTTTTGCAGTCAAGAGTGCGCAGATAATAATTCCCAATGGCTTTCCCGCTAATCGAGCAATAACAAGTGCGAGCGATTCATGACTTGCGATGGCGTTCCATGAGTAATCGACATGAATAGCGAAGATGGAAAAAACAAAAAGTGGCACCACAAAATAATTAGAAAGTGGCTCCCAGAAATTCTTCACGCTCGGGGGGTTTATGCGGAAAGTCAGAAGTCCAAGCGCGACGCCGGCGACCGTGGGATGAATTCCACTTCGAGCGCAGAAATACCAAGTCAAGATAGCCGCAAGGGCGATGGCCGTAAAAATGATGGGATGAGATTTCTGGCGGATTAGTAATCCATAAATCACTAATGTAGAAATTGCGAAAAGTGCAAATGGCAGACTGAACTCACTATGAAACTTAATGGCAACGATCAGGATAGAAAGTCCATCATCCACAATTGCAAGCGTCAGTAAGAATGGGCGGAGTGCGCTCTGTTTAAGTGCTGGCAGAAAGGCTAAGGCGGCAAGAACGAGCGGTAAATCTGTAGCCATGGGTACGCCCCAGGCGGCACCATCAAAATTCCAACCGCGAGAGATTCCTAAATAAATTACTGCAGGAAAGAGCATTCCCCCCACGGCTGCAATTGCAGGAATCAATAAGGCTCGCCTTTTATCTAGAATCTCGCTTCGAAGTTCTAGCCCAGCAACAAAGAAGAAGAGGGTCAATGGGGCAACCGAGATCCATTCTCGCCAGGTATGTTGCATTCCCAAGGATGTGATCTGCGTATCAAAGAAGTTCAATGAGTTATTGCGGGAGAGAAGTGTCGCCGCGATAGCAATAAGGAGCAGAACTAGCGGAAAACGTTGCGCCACACCTGCCTTCGACTTCACAGATCTCACTCTCCTTCGTTAGCGTCAGCCCTGTGACTGCAGCCACCCATCAGATGCCAAAGATAGCCCTTCTCGAAGACTCTGACGTGGAATGGCAGAAAGTCGATTGCATCGCGATCGCAGTCGCAGCTGGCGAAGAAGCGAAAATTGAATTTACTCCCTTGGTTCGCGCCATTGAAAAAGCGCTGGAAATCTCCTTAAGCGATCTTGCTGCGCAGTGGCCGGATATCTCCGGGAAGGCAGGAGAAATCATTGAACTTCCCGTTGAGCATAAGAAGATTTCTGCCAAGCGAATTTACCTTGTAGGCATTGGGGCCAATACATCTGAAGACCAACGCAAAGCCGCAGTCTCACTTGCAAAGAGAGTAAAGAGTTCGGGCAAGAAAGTATTGGACCTTTTAATCACAGAGAAGAAGAGCGCGACCGTTCACGCAGTAGCCCTTGCGCTCGCAAGTTACCTCTGGTCTCACAAGTCAGTTAAGAAAGGGGAGGAATCAAAGCCCGCTACTTTCTTTATCGCCGGAAAATTCTCCGCCGAAATCGAGCGAGCTAATATTCTGGCTTCTGCAGTATGGCGTGCGCGGGATTTGATTCACACACCTGCAAATATCAAAACTCCGGCATGGATGGCCACGCAAGCAAAGAGCTATCTCACCAAATCTAAGAACTCAGCGATCTCAGTAAATGTGAAGAGCGGTGCCGCACTCAAAGAATTTGGCGGATTGCTGGCAGTAGGAAATTCATCGCCAAACCCGGGCCCACGTCTCATCGAAATTTCTTACACCCCTCGTGGTTCAAAGAGCTGGCCACATGTTGTCCTTGTTGGCAAAGGCATCACTTTTGATACTGGTGGAGTCTCCCTCAAGCGCCCCTATGAATTTATGATTGGCATGAAGAGCGATATGTCTGGCGCTGCGGCAGTGATGTCGACTGTGTTTGCTGCTGCCGAGATTGGTGCAAAAGTACGAGTCACCGCATTACTTATGTGCGCCGAAAATGCAATCTCATCTACCGCCCAGCGACCATCTGATGTCATCAAGCACTTTGGTGGAACAACTGTGGAAGTCATTAATACCGATGCAGAAGGGCGATTAGTTCTTGCTGATGGTCTTGCATATGCAGCTCAAGAATTACAGCCAGATTACTTAATTGATATTGCAACACTTACTGGAGCTGCAACTCTTGGACTTGGCCGCCAATATGCAGCCATGTATACCCGCGACCAAAAGCTTGCTAAGGAACTTCACAACATTGGTAATGAGATCGGCGAACGCGTGTGGCATATGCCGCTTATCGATGATTATGCGATCGCTATGAAATCAGATATCGCAGATTTTAATCACACTGCAGAGAAGCCAGACTTTTCGGCCGGATCAGTAACAGCTGCGCTCTTCCTCGAACACTTCGCTGGGGATTCTCGATGGGTGCACCTCGACATCGCTGGACCAGCCCGCTCTGAAGCTGATGCCGGAGAGAATCCAAAAGGCGGAACTGGATTTGGCGTTCGCCTTCTTACCCAATGGTTAGCGAGTTTGTGATGTCACATATTCGCGGGGATATCAATGCGTTTTCAGAGAGCCATGTTCATGAAGATTTTCATATGCAACAAGCGCGAAAAAATGGAATCGAAATCGGCGCCCAAGATCCTTCTCCTGGCACCGGCGGTCTTATTGGATTAATGGCGACACTTACTAAGGCCGAATCAATTGTTGAAGTAGGAACTGGTTCGGGTGTCAGCGGATTATGGGCATTCTATGGATCGACGACCGAATCGACACTGACATCAATTGATTCAGAGCGAGAAAATTCTGGAGCTGCACGTCAAATCTTTGACGAAGCAGGAATTGCCCCTCAGCGCTATCGCCTAATAACAGGAAATGTTCTGGAAGTTGTGGGCAAATTGGCTGATAATAATTACGACTTTATGATCGTACGTTCCCCGGTTGAGATACTCGATGTTGTTCAGGAAAGTTTCAGACTTCTCAAAGATGGGGGAGTTCTCCTCATTGATAATGCGCTGGGGGATGGAAAAGTTGCTGACCCTACTCAGCGTGATTTCGAAACAATCGCTCGGCGAGATGCCGTGAAATCCATCAAAGAGGATCCCCGATGGATTTCCTCGATTCTGCCCATCGGCGGCGGAGTAATGATCGCAACCAAAGTTTGAGTAAAGTTCGCTGCATGAGCGAGCGACCTTCTTCCGACACACCTTGGTGGATTCCGGCCAATACATCACCGCGATCAATTCAATCTCGTCCAGCTAACAAGAGCCGCACTGTTCCGGTATCTGTAGTGATTGCAATTGCCGTCGTTGCCGGAATTTTAGGCAGTCTCTTCACTCGAAACTTCCTAGCATTTAATGGAAGCGCTTCAATTGTTACGACTCGTTCAACGATCGAGCGTGCGCCAGATTCGGTTGCCGGAATCTCTGCCCGAGTCTCGCCCTCTGTCGTCTCTATTAGCGCTAAAGGACCCAACGGCGCAGATACCGGGTCAGGTTTCTTTATTGATAAGAGCGGCTACATTCTCACCAATAACCATGTCGTAGCTATCGCATCTCCATCAGGATCACTGACGGTAAATCTGGCAAATGGAAAGAATTTTCCAGCACAAATTATTGGTCGCGATATCTCATACGATCTTGCTGTTATTAAAATTGATATTCTCGATGCGCCAGCTCTTCAATTTGGCGATAGCGACAAAGTTGCCGTGGGAGATGCTGTTATTGCCATCGGATCACCTTTGGGATTAGCCGGAACAGTAACGTCGGGAATTATTAGTGCGAAGAATCGTGCTGTCACAACTGGAAGTGGAAGTGGTGAGAGTTCATTTATCAATGCTCTCCAAACTGACGCTGCCATCAATCCTGGTAATTCTGGAGGTCCACTTGTGGATCTGACAGGTGCTGTTATCGGAGTTAATTCTGCAATTGCTTCCACAAATATTTCTGGCGGACAAGCAGGTTCGATTGGACTTGGATTTGCAATTCCTATTAATCAAGCGAAGCGGACTGCCGACCAATTGATTAAGACAGGTAAATCCACATACCCCATCGTTGGCTTGATGCTCGATAACACTTACACCGGAATTGGTGCTCGAGTGGCAACTACGAATACTTCAGTTCTAGCTGGCGGTCCAGCTGCTCGAGCTGGCTTCGTTGGGGGCGAGATAATTACTTCAATCGATGGGAAAGCAGTGACGTCTGCAGATGAAGCAATTGTGGCGATCCGTGCTCATAATGTGGGGGAGAGGGTGACGATCAAATTCACTCGAAATGGCACAGCCCACACAGTCACAGTGACTCTGATTGCTGCCAAGTAGTTAATCCAGATATAGGGTTACCGCATGTTCAATATTGGCGCCGGGGAATTTATCGCCTTGCTTGTGCTTGCTCTGATTTTGATTGGCCCAGATAAGCTCCCGCACTTTGCAAAAGATGCAGCGAAATTTGTACAAAAAGTGCGTGGCATGGCGGGGCGAGCGACCGAAGAATTACGCTCGAATCTGGGACCTGGATTTGAAGATCTTCAAGTGGGAGATTTGCGCCCAAAGACGCTAATTCAAAAGCATTTGAGTGAATCCCTCATCAATCCAAAAGAATTTGACTTCACAGATGAGTTAAAAATTGATGCAGATGAGACTCGCGCAGATATTGAAGATGTTAAGAAGTCAGCAAAGATTGACCCAGACCTTCTCTAATGAGTGCAGATACATCCGTAATTGATCAAGTACACGCAGCGCTAGCGCTCATCTCGGACCCCGAACTTCACAAACCTCTTCCCGAATTGGGGATGGTGGAATCAGTTGCATTCGCCGATGGCGTCGTAGATCTAACAATTCTCTTAACGATCTCTGGTTGTCCAATGCGGGATCGGTTGAAGAGCGATATCGAAAAAGGATTGGAAGGAATTGTTGAAGTAAAGTCAGTAAATCTGACATTTGGCGTAATGAATGAAGAGCAGCGAAACAATGTGAAGAAAGTAATTCGCAATGGTCGCGAGAAATACATCCCATTTGCTCAGCCAGATTCGCTCACCCGAGTAATCGGAATTGCCTCGGGCAAAGGCGGAGTAGGCAAATCTTCAACAACCGTAAATCTCGCAGTTGCTGCAGCTGTCCGTGGTTTCAAAGTAGGAATATTGGATGCAGATGTCTACGGGCACTCTGTTCCACGTTTGATGGGAATTTTAGGGCAACGGCCTACTGCTATCGATCAGACTTTTATTCCAGTGGAAGCCTTCGGCGTCAAAGTAGTTTCGATGGAGATGTTCAAGCCAGAGCGATCTGACCCGGTTGCATATCGCGGCCCGCTTTTACACCGCGTTCTCGAACAGTTATTGAGTGATGCGTATTGGGGAGATTTAGATTTACTTCTACTCGATCTTCCACCGGGCACTGGAGATATTGCCATTTCACTTGGTCAGTTGATTCCTGCTTCTGAAATTCTCGTTGTGACTACACCACAAATTGCAGCCGCTGAAGTTGCAGAACGCGCTGGTCGCATTGCGCATCAGATGAAACAACATATTTTGGGCGTAGTGGAAAATATGTCTGATACTCCTTGTCCGCATTGTGGCGAGAGCATTTCTCTTTTCGGAAGTGGTGGTGGGGCGGAAACTTCCAGCAGACTTTCCGCTCTTGTGGGAGCAGAAGTACCTTTGCTTGCTGCCATCCCATTTACTCCTGCGCTTCGAGAAGGTGGCGATCAGGGCCGACCTATCGTGTTGGAAGATCCGAATTCACCTGCAAGTCAGGCCTTCTTCACATTGGTCGATAAATTGATGCTCCGTCCTAAGTCATTGGTGGGGGTTCCACTCAACATTCACGCCTAAGATTTACCCATGAAGAAGGCGCCAAAAACCGGGATTAATACGGTGGCCAAGCGACTTGTGGGAAGACGTGATTCTGTTCTTGAACGAAAGACAGTGCGTGATTCACTCGTGTCAGTTGCTGGGTTAATCGGGCGACCTGTCGTTGACCAAAGTGGGCGCAGAATTGGCAAGTTAGTCGATGTCGTTGTGCGTCATGGTCAAGAGACTTATCCACCGGTTTCTGGATTGATTGTCAAAGTTGGTCAAAGTAAATCTTTTATCAATGGTGCGCGAATCTCCAAACTCACGCAGAGCCAAATAGTTCTCTCTTCTACCCGGATTAATCTTGAGGAGTATCAACGTCGAGCAGGGGAATCACTCCTCGATGCCGATGTTTTGGACCATCAGATAGTTGATGTCGATGGACTCCGAGTTGTGCGTTCCTCTGACCTTTATTTAGCGCCACTCGATAAAGAGATTCGAGTCGTGGGTGTAGATATCTCTTTCCGTTCATTTATTCGTCGAATTTTTCCTGGGGCTATTAGTCGCCGTCCCACACCTGAACATGTGATCGACTGGGCAACAGTGGCATCGCTTGCCGACGATTCCGGCGTTGTTCGCACCTCTGGCTCTCGTACCGTTCTCTCTCAGTTACGTCCTGCAGATATTGCAGACTTAATTGAAGACCTCTCTGGTCGCGAGCAAGGCGCACTTATTGAACTCTTGGATCCAGAGCTTGCAGCAGATGCTTTAGAGGAGATGGAAGATGATGAATTGATTAGTCTTCTTCGTGGTCTCTCTGCTGAACGCGCTGCCGAATTGATTTCTCGGATGGAGCCAGATGAATCCGCGGAAGTACTTCGTGATTTGGCGCTAGAACACCGCGAGAGCATTTTCGCTTCGATGGATGTAACGATTGCAAAGCAGCTTCGTAATTTGATTGCCTTCGATGAGAAGATCGCGGGTGGAATTATGACGACCCACATGTTAATTACCCATGAAGGTGACACAGTGGGCTCTGCGCTCAAACTACTTCTAGAAAACCGGGAACGCGATATCTCCGATGGCGTTGTAGTAGTGGATGCTCGCGGAAAGTTGGTTGATCACATTCAGATTATTGAACTTGTAGGAGCTAAATCTGGTGATTTACTGTCTACTCTCATTGGCCCGCCGTACCCAACTGCAGTGCATGTCGATACACCGCTGCAAGAAGTAATTGAAGAGTTTGCTAATAACCGCGGTTCCTCCATTATCGTCATCGATGACAAGAACAAACCAGTTGGTCGAATCTTGGCTGATGACTTGGTTGATGCGCTGGCTACCGACCATCCAGTCCGCGGCATTTCAGGAGTTTCTGGGGCGCTGTCATGAGTGATCTAAAGAAAAGTACTCACAAGATCGCAACTCCGCAGAAGATTCGCCTTGCCGCATTTCTCGCAGTCATGGGCCCTGGAATTATTGCCGGCTTATCTGATGATGATCCCGCAGGTATCACCACTTACTCTCAGCTCGGCGCTAAATATGGCTACCAACTCCTTTGGGTCTTGGTTCTCTCTACGTTGGCACTAATTCTCTTCCAGGATCTTGGCGCGCGAATTGGTGTTGTTACACGTCAGGGAATGATTGGTTTAGTTCGCCAGAAATATGGTGCGCGCTCTGGCGTGCTTAGTGCAACTGCACTGATTATCGCCAATATTGGAACAATGACAGCCGAGTTTGCCGGCATTGCCGTTGCTGGAAAGTTATTTGGAATTCCTAATTACATCACCGTTCCTGGCTCGGCTCTCCTCGTCTCTTTTCTGGTATTGCGTGGATCATTCGCTCGGGTTGAAAAAGTTTTCTTCCTCCTCTCTGGAGTATTTCTTGCCTATGTCATCGCTGGGTTCCAAGCGCATCCCAATTGGGGCCAAGCACTCCATGGAATGGTTGTGCCGACAATTCCATTCACGCGCGATGCAATATTTATCGCTACCGCAACTCTTGGTACCACCCTCGCACCGTGGGGTCTGGCTTTTATTCAATCCTATGCAGTAGATAAACGCCTCACGAAAGATGATCTAAAACTCCTGCGGGTAGATGTTTGGACTGGTTCACTTCTGACTGGAGTAATCGGATTTTTCGTTGTCGTTACCTGTGCTGCAGCATTTCATTCCCACGGAATTGTGATTACCGATGCCGGACAAGCAGCGGCAGCGCTTAAGCCACTAGCGGGCACATTGGCAAAAGATCTCTTCGCAATCGGATTAGTCGGAGCAGCCCTCTTAGCCGCCTCTATCCTTCCGCTAAGCACCGCGTATTCAGTTTCAGATTTAACTGGCCGTCCCGCCGGCATCGATGACAAACCTAAAGAGGCGCCACTTTTCTATATGACATTTGGATTTATCACTGTTCTAGCAGCAGCACTTGTTTTGATTTTTGGTGGTCAATCAAAGACTTTGCTATCCCTTCTCGTTTTTACCCAGGTACTCAATGCAGTGTTATTGCTTCCACTTCTTCTCTACATGTTCGGCGTTGCCCGGGATCAGAAATTGATGGGTGAATATCGCGCCACAAAAAATATGCAGATTGTCTATGGGGTACTGATCTCCATTGTGGCGATCTGTATTGCCTGCATGCTCTGGTTTATCGTTAACTAAATTTCGAATGACAACTCACG
The DNA here is from genome assembly GCA_947449535.1 of Actinomycetota bacterium. Taxonomy (GTDB): domain Bacteria; phylum Actinomycetota; class Actinomycetes; order Nanopelagicales; family Nanopelagicaceae; genus AAA044-D11. The sequence goes on from CANFRP010000007.1 coordinate 36,545, forward strand.
ATCACACAGCTATGCCAGAAGGGCGCGATATCGCCCTGCTCTCACTTGGAGTAATGGGAATCGGAATGTCAGGCCCGGTGATCGCTCTCAGTAAAATGGCGGTTCCTACGCTCATCATGTTTCGGAATTTCCTCGGTGCTATCACCATGCTTCCTTTTGCAATTCGCAAAAAAGAGTGGCAAACCGAAGTCCAGCGCACAGCGATTGGAACAGCGGCAATTTCTGGTGTCTTTCTGGCGATGCACTTTCTCTGCTTCTTTTTTGCCATGCGATTAACATCAGTTGCAGCAGGGACCGCGCTTACCGCTACTCAGCCAATATTTACTGCCCTCGTTATTAGCTTTCGTGGGGGAGTAATTCCTAAGCGAGCCTGGTGGGGAATGGGAATTGCTTTTGCGTCAGTTCTCTTCATTACTGGCATTGATCTCAACATCTCACTTCGCTCCTTTGCTGGAGATATCGTGGCACTCACTGGCGCAGCGCTAGCAGCAGGTTATGTTCTTACTGGATCGCATGCCCAAAAAAATATTTCGACTTCCACTTACACCACCACGTGCTATTTCATTTGCTCACTGACAGTTCTTCCGATTGCTTTAGTGGTTAATCCCCATGTATTTGCATATCCATCTCGAGAGTGGTTACTTCTCATTGCACTCTTTCTCGGGGCGCAAATGTTGGGCCATACAATGTTTAATCTCTCATTAAAGCGAGTATCTCCGGCGGTAGTTTCACTCATCGTATTCTTTGAAGTACCCGTCAGCGCGATTCTTGCATTTTGGTGGATGGGACAGAATCCGCCGGCTGGAACAATCCCAGGAATTGTTGGCCTCTTAATTGGCTGCGGAATATTTATTTTTCGGTCCCATGATTGATCTTCATACTCATACCAAGGTAAGTGATGGAACAGATTCTCCATCGCAATTACTCAATAAAGCTCTAGCCCAAGGAATCTCAACACTGGCATTGACTGATCACGACACAATTGGTGGTTGGGAAGAAGCGATCTCTCATTTGCGTCCCGGTATTGAGTTAGTTCTTGGTTCAGAGATCTCATGCCAAACGAACGATGGTGTAAGTGTTCACATGTTGGGGCTTCTCTTCGATAAAGATTTTTCACCACTTCAAGATGTATTGACCCAGACGCGCGAAAATCGTCATGGTCGAATGGAGCGGATCATCGGAAAGATGAACGCTGCTGGAATTGATATTTCAATGTCGGATGTTCTGGCACAACTCAGTGATGGTGCGACGCTTGGGCGACCACATCTTGCCGATGCCTTAGTTGCCAAGAAAGTAGTAGCAAGTCGGGAGGAAGCATTTGCCGAGCTATTGCATAACTCTTCCGCACATTACGTAGCCCACTATTCCCCAACGCCGGAAGAAGTCATTCGACTCATCAAGCAAGCCGGTGGTGTTGCGATAATTGCGCATCCATTTGCTTCACTTCGTGGACGCATCATCTCTAGCGAATCATTTGCGCCTATGGTGGAAGCGGGGCTTGATGGAATTGAAGTGTCACATCGCGATCAAACTGTTGAACAACGTGCATTACTCAATCAAATCGCCCGAGATTTTGATTTAACCCAGACAGGCTCCAGCGATTATCACGGAACGGGTAAACTCAATCAATTAGCAGAGTTCACGACCGATCCCGATGAGTGGGAGAAGCTTGAATCTCGAGCAAATGCGCGAAGGGTTCTACGAATATGAATACAGCCTTAACAGTCTCCGCACTCACCTTTGGCGTACAAGCTTTTATGACGCTCTTTGTCATTCTCGATCCACCTGGCGCCACACCCGTTTTCCTCGCATTGGTCAGCGGCCGCAAAGCTAAGGAGCGCGTCTCACTCGCCTGGCAAGGCGCAGCAGTATCGCTGGTAGTTATCGTCGCTTTCGCGCTATTTGGAAAACTCATTCTCGATTATTTACATGTTTCAATAAATGCTCTGCAAGGCGCTGGTGGATTGTTGATGCTCTTGATTTCACTGGAGTTGCTGACTGGGCGCGATGGTGGAACTAGCGGAGACCCTAAAAATGTAAATGTGGCACTTGTTCCACTTGGCACACCGCTACTTGCCGGCCCGGGCGCAATCGTTACGACAATTCTTTATGTACAAAATGCCCACACAGCTGGGATGAAATTCGCGCTAGCGATCGCCATCATTGCAGTCCATATTGTGATTGGCTTGACGCTGATGTTCTCAACCAAAGTCTTATCAATCATTAAAGATTCTGGAGTTACTTTAGTTGCGCGAATAGCAGGATTGCTGTTGGCTGCAATAGCGGTAGAGATGATCGTTCAGGCAGTCAAAGGATTCTTCAACTTAGCTTGATTAAAGAGAAGCGAAGCCAACTTTTCGTTCTTCGCTCTCGCCAACTTCAACAAAGGCAATTTTGCTTTGAGGAATCAGAGTCTGGCGTCCCTTTACATCCGTGAGGAGAAGCGCTTCGCCCTTATCCATCGATTCTTTTGCGGCAGCGACAACTTTCTCCTGTGTTAACTCAGATGAGATGTGGAGCTCTTGCGAAGAATCTGCAATCCCAATACGGATCTCGGTATTTGCGGTCGCACTCTTTTTAGTAGTCATTGCCATCCTTTAATTAATGTGATTTGGGGAAACCTGATATGCCTCGCCACATGAGATTTGAGATCAAATCAACTGCTTCCTCACGGTTGATTTTGCCATCCCTCTGTAGCCAATGTCGCGCCGAAGTCTGAGCGGTTCCAATCAGGCCCACTGCAAGCATCATTGCCGCCTCCTTAGGAAGGCCAGTATCGATCGAAATCACTGCGCTCAGAGCTGCAGCATTGTCATAAGTCATACGGTGAAGTCGCTCGCGCACTTGAGGCTCAACGCTCATATCGCTCTCAAAGAGGAGGCGGTAGGCCTCGCCCTCCCGGCTAATAAATCCAAAATAAGCATCTACGGTCGATTTTACGCGATCGGCATTTTCGGGAGTACCGGCAAGAGCTTTCTGAAGTTCAAAGACAAATGAATCGATATGAAGATCGAGAACAGCTAGATATAAATCTAATTTTGAAGGAAAGTGCTGATAGAGAACTGGCTTACTGACCTGGGCTCGATCGGCAATTTCATCCATCGCAGCTGCGTGATACCCAGCAGCTGTAAAAACTTCGAGCGCTGCCTCCAAAAGTTGGGCACGACGTTCATCGCGAGGTAGGCGTCCCTTATTTGCTGAAGTATCGGTGCTCATCAGGGGAATCTTAATGAGTTTTAGTAGGCTTCGACAATGCAGAGCAATTCTTCGCGTCGAGTCCTCTTGGTTCACGCACATCCAGATGATGAGACGATCAACAATGGCGCAACAATGGCGAAATTAGTTGCCGAAGGTGTCGGCGTCACTCTCGTCACATGCACACGCGGTGAAGAGGGTGAAGTACTCGTCTCAGAACTTGCGCACCTTGCCTCAGCGCACAACGACAATTTAGGCGAACATCGCGAAGGCGAGTTGGCCGATGCAATGACTGCACTCGGCGTTCGCGATCACCGCTTTCTCGGTGCGCCAGAAGTGAAGTGGCGCGATAGCGGAATGATGGGAAGTGAGCCCAATAATCGTAGGGATGTTTTCTGGCAGGCAGATCTAGATACCGCAGCCGGTTATCTTGTAAAAATTATTCGTGAAATAAAGCCGGATGTTTTGATTACTTATGATGAATTTGGTGGATATGGACATCCCGACCATATCCAAGCCCACCGAGTTGCGATGCGCGCAGCAGAATTAGCGGCCAATCCAAATTTTGGAACCGGTGATGCGTGGGAGATTAAGAAAATTTATTGGAATGCAATCCCACGTTCGGTTATTGCAGAAGGAATTGCAAAAATGAAAGAGGTTGGATCAGATTTCATGGGAGTCGAGAGCCCAGATGATCTTCCATTTGCCAAAGACGATGCGCTCGTGACCACAAAGATTGATGGAACTGCATACATTGATGCCAAGATGAAAGCGATGGCTGCGCATCCCACTCAGATTGCACTTGATGGACCATTCTTTTCGCTCTCCAATAATTTAGGAGTGACGGTCTGGGGCCATGAGTATTACACCTTAGTTAAGGGTCAACTCGGCTTGGAACGCGATGAGAATGGTCGCGAGGTAGATCTCTTTGCTGGCATTTAAATATTTGCTGTCGATCTGCGCCGGAGCTTTTCTTAGTTTTGCCGGAGTTCTCTTCCACAACTCGCTCGCGCCACTTGGCTTAATTGCTGCACTGGTCATCTCTTATGGTGGAGTTCGAGCAGTTGGCCAGCTCGCACATAGTCGACTAGCAATGTGGTTTTCCTTGCTTGGGTGGTTCGCTGTGCTCATACGAGCTTCAACTGCTGGTGTTAGTTTTGAGCGACTTGTAGTGGTTAATACGAATGGGAATCTTTATACCGTTGCCAGTGTCCTCCTGGTCATAATCGCAGCTAGCGTGAGTATTAAATAATTCGATTCCATTTCTGACCATCCGGTGAATCTTGCACCTCAATACCTAACTGAATGAGCTGATCTCTGATCTGATCACTCTTCCCAAAATCCTTATTGCTTCGGGCAGCTGCTCGGGCCGCTAATAGCTGGGTGATTTCTACCGAGATCGCTTCAACTTCTACTTTCATATCTAACTCCAGCCCCAAATAACCATCCGCAAAGAGGAAGAAGGCACGCTTAGCGTGATCGTCAAGGTCTGTAGAACGCTCAACTTTGCGGAGAAGCTGTGTCACGCGTGGAGTATCTAAATCTTGATTAATCGCCTCCACCAACTCTTTTTTCAGACCCTGGATCTCATTCGCGATTACTTCTTTCAAACCATTCCACTCCGCCATCTTTAAACGCCAACGCTTTAGCGTGCTATTGGCTGCGATGAGTGATTCCCAAGTGAGATCCATCTGCGCGCGGTATCTGTTCTCCAGAAAAGTTAAACGAAGTGCAAGTGGATCCAAACCGCGCTCGATGATGTCGCCAAGCAAGACGACATTGCCAGCGCTCTTGGACATTTTGCGACCTTCAAAGAGCAGGTGCTCGCCATGAAGCCAATGATCGACAACTTCATTTCCTGAGGCTGAATTAGATTGGGCACGTTCATTTTCATGATGAGGGAAGCGAAGATCAATTCCACCGATGTGTAGATCCACGTGCCCATCAAGAAATTTAAGTGACATAGCGGAACATTCAATATGCCATCCAGGAAAACCTTCGCCCCACGGTGATGGCCAAATCATTTGCGTTCTGCCGCCAGCGCTCTTCCAGAGCGCCCAGTCGGCATGAAATCGCTTTATGCCATCATCGGTGTATTCATAGCGATGACCAGGCTTTAATGAATCAAGCCGATTGCCACTGATCTCGCCATAAGTAGAAAAAGATTCGGCTGCAAAATAAACGGAACCATCCTCACCTTGGTAGGCCGAGCCCTTGTGAATCAGAGCAGCAATCAGCTCCAACATTAATTCAATGGTCTCGCTGGCCCTGGGATAGAGATCTGCCGGGGAAATATTGAGAAGTGCTAAATCTCGATGAAATCTGGATTCATATTCGCGAGCGATCGCAAATGGATCCTTCTTTTCGAGCGAAGCCTGAGTAAGCATTTTGTCCTCAAAATCATCGCTCATATGCCCGACATCGGTGATGTTCTGGACAAGAAGGACGTCAAAACCGGATTGGCGAATAGCGCGAGCGACTAAGTCACTTAAAAGAAAGGTGCGAAGGTTTCCGACATGGGCATCTCGGTAGACCGTGGGGCCACAGCAGTAAATGCGAACCTGATTGCCCTTCGATGCGCCGACTTCTTGGAGTTGGCGAGAGAGAGTGTTGTAGAGGGCGATACCTGTGGATCTGCTCATGAGAGAAGCTTTCTAAAGCGATATGTGTGGTGATTATGAAATCCCAGGGATTCATAGAGTCCAAGTGCAGCAATGTTATTACTTTCAACTTGTAGCGCTATTTTCGGCGCCGAAACTGAATTAATCAATTCACGCAGTACTACTTTGCTCCAACCTTGGCGCCGGTAATCAGGCTTCACAAAGAGATTAGTAATTGCCGCCCACTCGCCATCAACCGAGATTCGACCTGTTGCAAAGGGAGCTCCATCTAGATCCCGAAGAACTAGATATTTGGCGGGGTAAGCGCTCATCATCGCCATACCTTGGGTGACTCCACGCGTCGCTTGAAATTCATCGGTCGGCAGATCAGTAATCACAACTTGGCAATCCTCGCGCGCATCAATCTCCATCCGATTGGCAACCATGGCCAATGCTTCAAGATGAATAGCCCAACCAGAAGAATCTAAATACTCATCTAGCTCAAGATAGGAGGGAAGTGGGAGATGAAAAGCGGGCGTGATATTTCGCTGGCGATAAAAGTTGATGGCAAAATCTATCTCCGCATCGAGCGCCAACAGTGGCTCTCCGATTCCAGGAGCGCCTTGCAGAAGTATGGAATTTGATCGATAGGTATACCCAGCACCTGCGCGATATCTCCACCCTCCTCGAATTTCAACTTCCAAAGCAGGCCAGGTTGTGGTGAGCACTGATTCAATCTCCCGAATGCGCATGGATGTTGGTGCGCCAAAACCTGCTCGAGCACTGAGCTCCTCAACCAATCTCCAGGCGACTATCTGATTCGGATCAAAGTTGAGAATGGATCCATCACGCTTCTCAATACTTGTTAGGGATCTCATTACTCCCAAGTAATCGCGAAATCCGGCGCCATTGGCGCAGCGAATGGAGAGCCGCTTGCCGATCAGAGAAGAATCAGGAGCGGTCAACATTAAAAGCGCCCCTTTCTTTATCGAACTCACACCAAAAATATCGGGCTTGAGGTGAATATCCACGCACGGGGCTCTATTCTGTACCTATTGATGCGGGATAACCATCAGATTGCCGATTTTAAGGAGTACTTGTGACCTACGTAATTGCCGAGCCATGTATTGATATCAAGGATAAATCTTGTATCGAGGAGTGCCCAGTAGATTGCATTTACGAGGGCAATCGCATGCTCTATATCCAACCTGATGAGTGCGTGGATTGCGGTGCCTGCGAACCAGTCTGCCCGGTTGAAGCTATTTATTATGAAGATGATGTTCCATCACAGTGGAAAGAATTTGGCGGAGTAGCAGGAGAATTCTTCGTCGAACTCGGTTCTCCCGGAGGCGCTGCCAAGGTTGGTGCAACAGGCAAGGATCATCCTTCCGTTGTCTCTCATCCTGCCAAAGCAAGCGAGTAACACTGAAACTTCCAGATTTTCCTTGGGATGCTTTGGCTCCCTATGGTGATCGCGCACGTTTGCATGCAGAAGGAATTATCGATCTCTCTCAAGGCACGCCCGTAGATCCAACCCCCAGCTTTATTCAAGCTGCGTTAATTAGTGCATCAGATTCGCCTCGTTATCCAATCACGATTGGAACCCCCGAACTTCGCGCTGCGATGCGCAAGTGGGCAGAAGAAGTTCTTGGAGTTACTGGAGATTTTGATGTACTTCCAACTATTGGTTCTAAAGAGTTAGTGGCTTGGCTGCCAACAATTCTTTCTTCAAAAAAAGTCCTTTACCCCAAAATTGCATATCCCACATATTTAGTGGGCGCGATGATTGCAAACGCAGATCACACATCCGTTGATATTGATGCTTCGAGCTGGCCGGATGCAGATCTGGCATGGGTCAATACGCCATCTAATCCCACTGGACGGATTCATTCTGAGAGTGAATTGAAAGCCATTATTGATTATGCGCGCAAGACCTCAACAGTTATTGCGAGTGATGAGTGCTATCTCAATTTCCCGGCAGGGGATATGAAGCCAATCTCTATTCTCCAAGTCGCTGCCGGTAACAACACGGGATTATTGGCTGTGCATTCACTTTCTAAACGTTCAAATTTGGCTGGATATCGCGCGGCACTGATTGTGGGAGATCCCAAATTAATCGCAGAGATCCGCGAAGTTCGCAAGCATGCGGGAATGATGGTTCCACTACCTGTCCAGCGCGCCATGACTGCAGCGCTCGGAGATGAGTCACATGCAACTGCGCAAGCCGATCTTTATCGCAAGCGCCGAGAAGTGCTGCGCCCCGCTTTGGAAGCAGCCGGATTTACTATGGAATTTAGCAATGCTGGCCTTTATATCTGGTGCACTCGCGGCGAGAAGGATTGGGATTCGATCGCCTGGCTCTCTGATCGAGGAATACTTGCAACACCGGGGCACTTCTACGGCCCTGATGGTGATCACCATATCCGAGTCGCTCTCACTGCTACCGATGCAGATATCGCTTCCGCCGCCGCTCGAATTTTGGAAGCAGCAAAATGAGTTACTCCGCAATTCTTCTCGTCGGAGGAATGGGAACCAGACTTCAACCGCTCACACTTCATACCCCCAAGCCCATGCTTCCGGTAGCTGGTGTGCCATTTACTGAACACCAAATCTGCAAAGCCCGTGATGCGGGAATTAATGAAATCGTTCTTGCGACATCTTTTAAGGCCGAACTCTTTGAGCCATATTTTGGCGATGGAAGTAATTTCGGAATCTCCATAAAATACGCCGTTGAAAAAGAGCCGCTAGGCACTGGTGGTGCAATCCGAAATGCCGCTGCCATGCTTTCTGGCCAAGGCCCAGTAGCAATTTTTAATGGTGATGTTTTAAGCGGTCACGACTTAGCAGCACAACTTGCATTTCATGAGAGCCAGAGCGCCGATCTCACTTTGTATCTCACCGAGGTGGGCGATGCCCGAGCATTTGGGGCCGTTGAATTAGATTCTGATCATCGAGTCTTTGCATTTAATGAAAAGATGGAGAACCCTCCCACAAATATAATTAATGCTGGTTGCTACACATTTAATCGCGAAGTTATCGCATCAATTCCTGATGGCAGAGTTGTCAGCGTCGAACGTGAAACTTTCCCACAACTTCTCATGAGTGGCGCTCGAGTATTTGGTTATGTGGATCGCAGCTATTGGCTGGATATTGGAACACCTGCAGCGCTACTTAAAGCATCGCAAGATCTCATCTCTGGCCGCGCGCATTCTGCAGCTACTCCACAGAACAATGGCGAATTCCTCGCGCTCCCTGGTGCATCGGTATCTTCGAGCGCAGTTATTTCACAGGGCACAGTTATTGGGGCAGATGTAGTAATCGAAGATGGTGTGCACCTCTCTGGATGCATTGTGGGCAATGGCGCCCGGATCGGGGCAAGGGCTCAACTCACTAATTCATTTATTGCACCAGGTGCATCGGTCGCAAAAGCGGCTATCGCCGATTCGCAATTTTTTGGTTACAACGAGTAGAAACCCCTCAATTCACCTGTTAAATGGCCAGAAATGACCGAAATAGGGCGATTTTTACTCCCTTGCGACTTGACGAAGTGGCATTACACGCGTGTAATTCACCTAAGCAGCACAGCCACACAGAGGCGTGCGCAGGTTTAAGGGGAAGCGGATGTCAGATCCACGTCCAGTAGTTAACTCACTATCAGTGCAGGGAACAGAATCTCTACCTTCCGAGGGAGTAGAACTCTCATGGCAGGAGCGCGCTCTCTGCGCCCAGACCGACCCAGAAGCTTTCTTCCCTGAAAAGGGTGGCTCTACTCGCGAGGCAAAGCGCGTCTGCCTTTCTTGCGATGTTCGTGGTGAATGCTTGGAATATGCCCTTGCTCATGATGAGCGCTTCGGTATTTGGGGCGGGCTCTCTGAGCGCGAACGTCGTCGCCTTAAGCGCCGTTCAGCGTAATCTCAGAGCAATTCACTCGCCGCTATATAACTTTCACTCAATTAGTTAATAATGTGAGCCGTGTCTGAAAATACTTTTGTAACCGCAGTCGTGGTCTCTCACGACGGAGCAACCTGGTTAACGGAGGGCATTGCGGCCATCTTCTCTCAAAGCCGACCTATCGATCGAATAATTGCCGTCGATACTGGGTCGCAAGATAACTCAGTAGATCTTCTTCGACGTGCGGGAATCGATGTTGTGAGCGCCCCGCGCGATATGGGATTTGGCGATGCAGTAATTCTCGCACTTGAACATGCCGAACCGATTTCACAATCCGAAGACGAATTCATTTGGATTCTCCATGATGATTGCGCGCCACAACGAAGCGCACTTGAAATTCTCATCAGCGAAATTGCAGATAAACCAAATGTTGCATTTATTGGACCAAAATTACGTGGCTGGTCAGATCGTAATCATTTACTCGAAGTGGGAATTAGCATTGCCGGGAATGGCGCTCGCTGGACGGGCTTGGAATATCTTGAGCAAGATCAAGGTCAACACGATGATGTGCGTGAAGTGCTCTCAGTCAGTAGTGCAGCGCTCTTAGCTCGGCGCTCCATTTTTATGGATCTTGGTGGTTTCGATCCCAATCTCGCACTCTTCCGCGATGATGTGGATTTAGGTTGGAGAGCGCGCGTTGCGGGATTTAGCGTTCTCTGTGCACCGAGAGCGCTAGTTTTTCACGCCGAAGCATCTGCCAGTGAGCGTCGTACCGTTGATGTCTCGGAAGCCTTCTTGCATAGACCACATCTTCTTGATCGCCGAAATGCCGCATATGTCATTTTGGTAAATTCACCATGGTGGCAATTGCCCATGGCAACGATTCGGTTGCTCTCTTCAGCTTTTCTTCGTGCCCTTCTCTATCTCGTTGCAAAGCTTCCCGGATATGCAAGTGATGAGATCGTGGCCGTTGGATATCTCTTTCTCAAACCAGGAGAAATGATTGTCGCTCGTAAAGAGCGCAGATCTAAGAGACTTCTACCGAATCATGTGATCAAACCTTTTCTCCCACCTTTTGGTAGCCAGATACGCGTAGCGACTGAGCGAATTTCTGCAGCACTCTCAGCACGATTCTCACCGCCGAGTGAGGAGGCTGATGAGAACGACCCGATCTCCTATTCAGATATTGGAACTATCGATCCGAACTTTGATGAACCAGATTTAGTTCTCGAAAAGAAGAGTTCTCGCTGGCGATCACTTGCGAATCGACCACTACTAGCAATGATTATTGCCACCTTCGTGATTTCATTAATATCTTCGCGATCGCGACTCGGTGCTCTTAGCGGTGGCGCACTTCCAATCGCGCCTCACGGTGCGCTCGACCTACTTCGAAAATATGCGGAGTCATGGCATTTAGTGGGAATGGGTTCTGGTGCACCAACTCCACCTTGGGTGGGAATTACCGGCCTGCTCTCCGTTATAACTTTGGGAAATCTCAGCCTCTTTATCTCGCTCATATTCTTATTGACACCACCTCTGGCTTCATTTGTGATGTATCGCGCCCTTAAGCGAAGCGGATTGCATCACAACCTATCCATCGTTGGTGGAGCCATATACGCATTCTCCCCAGTGATATGGAATAGCGTCACCGAAGGACGAGTAGGAACAATCGCAGTTGCGCTCTTGCTGCCGCTCTTTATTAGCCTTTCACCTATTCGCACCATCGAAGAGAAACGATCATGGCGAAGGGTTTATAACCTCTCACTTATTGCCAGCATCATTTCGGCCTTCGCGGCTGATTTTCTGCTTGGCTGGAGCGTTTTGATGCTGGTTCGAATTGGCGAAGAGTTGCTCTCGCGCCGAAGTGAAATTCGGGAACGTGGCCCACTGACATTTTTTATGACTGCCGATCTCGATATTTTTAAGCGGAAATTGGCTTTCTTCTTTATTCCGTGGATTCTCAATTTTCCATGGTCGGCTTCCTTAATTTTCCACCCCACCCAATTTTTAATGGCACCAGGCATTCCCATCGAATCAGCAGGGAGTGGTTTTTCATTCGGGACTCTTCTTCTCAATTCTGGCGGAAGCGGTTCGCTCCCGATCTGGATTATTTCTCCCTTCTTTATTTATGCAGTGATTACTTTCGTACAATTACGAACTCGAACATATGGCGCAGCCGCGCTAGCTTTAATGGGGATTGCACTTGCCCTTTCTCACGTCCACATTACAAGTCATGGAAGTGCTGGAAGTTACTGGCCGGGAACAATTTTTGTATTGATCGAAATATTCACGATCGCTCAAATATTGCAGCTGGGATTTGCCTTACTTGATTCGCTTAAAACTTCGCATGTTAATTATCGCCACCTCATAAGCGCGCTGGCTGGAGCCATCACAATTATTTCAGTCGTGCTCACATCGGTGTGGGCAATAACTGGGGGAGCGCAAAGTCCGGTTCAAAGTAATCGCCCACAAGTTGTTCCTGCCTTTATTGCTTCACTTAATGAATCTCCAAGTAGACCTAAGACTCTGGTGATTCGCAAAGTTGAAAATCGAGTTGAATATTTCATCTCTCGCGGTTTGGATTTAGAGCTGGGCGACCCAGATGTCACAGTCCCGATCCCGCCCCAGCTCGAAAGCGCAATTAACGAGGTAATAAGTGGAGCGGGAATTTCCAGCAGCAAAGTTATTGGCGCCTATGGAATTCAATATGTGTATATGAAGAATCCGGCAGACGAAGCAATTGTTCGTACGATAGATGGAATTGGTGGGTTTGCCCGAAGTTCGGCATCTTCGGCTGGAGTAGTTTGGAAAGTTGTGGGAAGCAGTGGTCGACTCTCCGAGTTACTTCCTGATGGAAGTTATGTGCCAATCAAAGCAAATGACTCAGGTGGAGAAGCAACCCTTGCTTCGCCAGGAAAAGTACGGCTCGCAGAGAAATATGATCGCAGCTGGAAGCTGCTCTCTAATGGTGTTGCTGCCAAACTTTCACAATCAGAATTCGGCGTACCAGTCTTTGAAGTGAGCCAACCCGGCCCCATCACTTTGTTACATGATGGAACCATGCGACGGGCATTTCTCTCGATCCAACTTCTCGGGTTGCTTCTGATAATCATCTTGGGCTTGCCTGCGGGACGACGCCGAAGTGAAGTTCCTGCGGAGGAGATCGCATGAATCTATTTCGCGATAAGAGAGTGATAATCGCCGGAGTCGCAATTCTGGTGGGACTTTTTGTAAACATCTTTGGCGGCAATTTCGTGACTGAAAATACTAACTCCTCCATTTCAACGACTTTTCCTGCTACTTCTTGTCCAAGCTCAACTTCTGGGATGACGTCTGTCGCCTATCTACCATCGAGCTCTCATCCGATCCGCACCGTCAAATCTGGGTCTAATAAGTTCGTCAATCCAAAAGCTTCTAGTTATATTCTCAACAAAGCAACGCTGCTCGACAGCTCTCCCTCCACCACGTTAATCAATAGTTTTAATGCGCAAGCAGCCGCTCTTACTTTATGCACTTCGGGTGTGGCCGATGAATGGTTTGTAGGATCCTCCGGCGCCCTTCCTAGTCAATCCGAACTTCATTTAGTGAATAGTGGTTTGAGTGAATCCACTGTGGACTTATTTCTTTTTACTTCGGCGGCAGCACTACCAGTAACTTCGATTAAAGTTCCTGCCAATTCTGAGAAAGTTATCGCCATCGACACTCTCGCACCTGGAGAGAATTCAGTTGTCATACATGCGATTACTCGCTCCGGCCGAGTCACTACATTTCTCTATGAGCACCGCCAAAAAGGTTTGAAATCACTCGGAAGTGACTACATCAATCCATCCGTTGCTCCCTCAAAAACTCTGGTAATCCCAGCAGCGACTAATAATCTGGGTAAGGGAAGAAAAGTCACTCAAGTGTTGAGAATACTTGCCCCCGGAAAAGTTGATGCAAATGTGACCGTAAATATCGTTGCATCAGATGGAAGTTTTATTCCATACGGATTAGAAAATAGGAATATTGGGCACGAGAAAACTATCGATATTCCACTTGCAGATCTCGCTACTAAATCTATTTTTTCGCTGGCCATAACTGCCGATCAGCCAGTAGTTGCATCAATCTTTACTTCATCGCCACTTCCTACCGGAAATGACTTTGCCTGGGGGACTGCTGCTTCGCCATTGCCAGCTTCTGGTATCACTATGAATTTGGGAGGACTTAGCCCTGCTTTCGTTTTTAGCGGCGAATCGGTTAATGTGGAAATTTCTTGGAGAGGCGTGGGTGGTAAAACTGGCCACCAAACCCTCACTGGTCAAGGATTTGTTGCGTGGGCGCCTCCTGTCCCACTTTCTCGAATTCAAATTACGACCGATCAAGCGAAAAATTATGGAGGTTTTGTTCTCGCTCTCAAGGGTCGGCCAGGCATTGCCTATTTAGCGCTAACGTCAGGTTCAACTTTGGAAAGCTCGTCGATTCCAATTCCTGATGCACGTGTAATCAACCGCGGGTAAATCCCCAACTTTTCCATTGCCACTCGCTACTGTTCAGATATGAGAATTTCGCAGCAACGCATGGGGCGAGCATGTTCACGCGCCGGTTGCCGCAGACTCGCAAATAAAACCCTTACTTATATCTATTCTGATTCCACAGCAGTGCTTGGTCCACTAGCAACATTTGCCGAGCCACATGCCTACGATTTGTGTGATGAACACAGCGCTCGAATGAGCGCTCCACAAGGATGGACCGTTATCAAGCAAGAAGTTAACGAGAGCGCTACAGGTCCGAGTGATGATGATTTGATGGCAATCGCAGATGCAGTTCGGGAAGTGGGAATGCGAGAAAGTTCGGAAGAGTCACCCGTATCGATTCCTCATCCAACGCAAGAAATTGGTCGCCGAGGACATCTTCGCGCGATACCTAATTAATTTCATTTCTCACAGGAGATAAGCGATATGTCACAGGTCTTTACGGAAGAATTTCTCAGCACCATTATTAAGGCATATGACATTCGTGGTTTGGTCGATCAACAAGTTACGCCAGACTTCACTCGCCAAGTTGGCGCTGCATTTACGCAATTTCTTCATGAACAAGGCGAGCCACTTCATATTGTTATTGGTGAAGATATGCGTCCATCATCCGGGCCGCTGGCCTCAGCATTTGCTGAAGGCGCGATCGCTCATGGTGCCAGCGTTGTTCGCATCGGGTTGGCATCCACAGATATGTTGTATTTCGCCTCGGGCAAACTCAATATTCCTGGCGTGATGTTTACTGCCAGCCACAATCCTGCGGCATATAACGGAATTAAATTATGCAAAAGTGGCGCACGTCCGATTGGAAAAGAATCAGGGCTAGTTCGGATCAAAGATCTAGTTATCAGCGGAGTTCCAACCAGCGATCGCCCAGCAGGAACCTCGACCACAATTGATTTACTTCCAGATTATGTTGATTTCTTACTTTCCCTTTTCCCTGGCCTGGATGTGAAAAGTGGACGGCGATTGAAAGTTGTTATTGATGCCGGTAATGGCATGGGTGGATTTACTGCCCCTGCTGTGATGAATCGACTCAATGTAGATCTAGTTCCGATGTACTTTGAACTTGATGGCAATTTCCCAAATCACGAAGCAAATCCGATTGAAGCCAAGAATTTACTTGATCTTCAAGCAAAGGTACGGGAAGTAGGAGCCGATATTGGTTTAGCTTTCGATGGCGATGCGGATCGATGCTTCTTGGTTGACGAGAAGGGCGATCTGGTTAATCCATCATCGCTGACATCACTAATTGCTGTGCGCGAGCTCGCGCGCAAGCCAGGTTCGACAATTATTTACAATTTGATTTCATCCGCAGCAGTTAAAGAAGTTGTGGAAGAAAATGGTGGCACGGCTCTTCGTTCTCGAGTTGGTCATTCCTATATCAAGGCAATGATGGCCGAAAGTGGAGCAATCTTTGGCGGTGAGCATTCGGGACATTTTTACTTCGCAGATTTCTGGAAAGCTGATTCAGGAATGTTGGCAGCTCTTTTTGCGATCACCAGCCTGGCGCAATCAGATCAACCTCTCTCATCTCTACTTGCTCCATTTAATCGTTATGTTGCTAGTGGTGAGATCAATACAGAAGTCTCGGATATTCCTGCCGCAACTGCGCGAGTACTTGCCGCTTTTGAGGGCGGGCACGAGATTGATCACCTGGATGGCGTGAGCATTTCTGGCAAGGGCTATTGGTTCAATGTTCGTCCATCCAACACCGAGCCACTTCTTCGACTTAACGTTGAAGCCTCGACGCAAGCGCAGTTGGACGATATTCGTGACCGAGTTCTCGCTCTTATGAAGGGGTAATCACCTCATATCGCGCGTCTGAGTTGGCCACACCTATAGGCCAACCGATAATCTTGGCCCCACACCAGTTGGTCATAAGTAACAAAAGAGAAGCCTCTCAACTGTTCTTGCCATAACAGCCGTTAAATAAAGATAAAGAGGAGTTTTACGTGTCAACATCTACAACAACACATGATGTAGCCAATGCAGCTTTAGCTGCAGATGGTAAGAAGCGCATTGAATGGGCCGAACGCAATATGCCAGTCCTTGCACAAATCAAAGAACGTTTTGAAAAAGAGAAACCATTCACAGGTATTCGAATCGCTGCATGTATGCACGTCACTACCGAAACTGCGAACTTGATGCGCGCGCTTAAGGCTGGTGGAGCTGAACTCGCTCTCTGTGCCTCAAACCCACTTTCCACACAGGATGACACTGCAGCAGCTTTGGTCCATGAATTTGGAATCAATGTATTTGCTCATAACGCAATTGATCGCGATGGCTACTACCGCCATATCAATGCGGCTCTCGATATCAAGCCTCACTTAGTTTTCGATGATGGTTGCGATTTAGTCAACACACTTCACACCACTCGTACCGACTTGATCGATGGAATCATCGGCGGCTGCGAAGAGACCACCACTGGCGTAATTCGCCTAAGCCAAATGACAAAAGATGGCGCACTTAAATTCCCTATGATCGCCGTCAATGACACGGATACCAAGCATATGTTCGATAACCGCTTTGGTACTGGTCAATCAACGCTCGATGCAATTTTCCGTTCCACAAATTCACTCATCGCTGGCAAAGTTTTCGTTGTTGCTGGTTTTGGATATTGCGGTAAAGGTGTTGCAGAGCGCGCTAAGGGTCTGGGCGCAGATGTCATCGTTACTGAAATCGATCCTACAAAGGCGCTCGATGCATTGATGCAGGGCTACCGAGTGATGCCAATGCTAGAAGCAGCCAAGCTCGGAGATTTCTTTGTTACCGTGACCGGTAACCGCGATGTACTTCGTGATGAGCACTTCCAAGTAATGAAGGATGGCGCAATTCTCTCTAACGCTGGCCACTTCGATATTGAAATCGATGTTGCTTGGCTCGAGCAGAATTCGAAAACTAAGAATTCCAAAATTCGTCATCAGAC